>NZ_JBHVGL010000017.1:0-217022 GCF_042800875.1 Kitasatospora sp. NPDC057595
TGTCGGGGGGGCTGGTATTTTTTTATAAGCCCCGGGGGCGGGCGGGTGGTGTGGGGGCGGCCCCCCGGGGGGCGGCCCCGCGGGGGGCCCCGCCACCCGGAGTGAGGGCCCGGGGCGTCAGGCCGCCGCCAGGCCGAGGCGCCCCAGGCGCTCCGGGTCGGTGAAGATGTTCAGCTCGACGATCCTGCCGCCGCGCACCGTGAACGCGGCGAGCGAGACCGGGCGGCCGTCGGCGAACGCGGCCACCGCCGGCTCGCCGTTGACCAGCACCGGGCGGGACTCCCCGGCGAACTGCGCGCCGAACAGGCTCGCCCCGGCCGCCACCTCGTTCGCGCCGAGCCGGAAGGTGGCCGGCCGCAGCGCGCCGCCGTCGGAGCGGGCCACCACGTCCGGGTCGAGAACGGTGAGCAGCGCGTCGAAGTCCCCGCCCCGGGCGGCGGCCAGGAACGCCTCCACCACCGCGCGGCGCAGCGCCAGATCGGCGTCCGGCACGGGCGCGGCGCCCTGGACCCGGCGGCGGGCCCGGCTGGCGAGCTGGCGGGTGGAGGCGGAGGTGCGGCCGAGGATCGGGGCGATCTCGTCGAACGGCACCGAGAACAGGTCGTGCAGCACGAACGCCAGCCGCTCCGCCGGGGCCAGCGTCTCCAGCACGATCATCAGCGCGAGGCCGACCGAGTCGGCGGTGAGGATCTCCTGCTCCGGGTCGACGGCCCGCGCTCCGCCGATGATCGGATCGGGCAGCCGGACCTCCCGGCCGTCCTGCTCCTGCAGCGGGTCCTCGCGCCGGGCGACGCGGGAGCGCAGCAGGTCCAGGCAGACCCGGCCGGTCACGGTGGTCAGCCAGCCGCCCAGGTTGGCGACCCCGCCGACATCCGTGCGGCTCAGCTTGAACCACGTCTCCTGGACGGCGTCCTCGGCCTCGCTGAGCGAGCCGAGCATCCGGTAGGCGACCGCCCGGAGATGGGGCCGGTGCTGCTCGAACCGCTCGGCCAGAAGGTCTTCCCCGTTCATCTGCCACACCCTCGCGTCGGGATCCGTCGGTTCACTGACGGACGTTAGCCGTTCGGCGTGACGCGGACGCGCGCGCACCGAGCCGGGGGACGGGTGGTCTCAGGGCCGGCGGGGGCCGCGGGCCGACGGGGACGGACCGCCGGAGGGGCGCGGACGGGGCCGGCCGGGCGGGTGGGGCGGACGGGCGGCACCGAGCGCGGCCTGGCGACGCTGGATCTCCCGCCAGATCCGCGGCGGGCACGGACCCTGCGGGCGGTCGGAGAGGAAGCTCTCGTACGGCACCCGGCGCGGCACCATCCCGATCTCCACCCAGGACGGCTTGCCGGTCCAGTCCCAGCCCTCGTGCTCCATCCGGATGTAGTCGGGGCGGTGGTCCTTGTCCTTGCTCGTGATCTGCAGGACCTCCGCGTACCCGGCCCGGACGCCCACGACCACGCAGTAGTGCCGCGCCGCCTCCGCGCGGTCGCGGAAGGGCACCATCGCCACCCACACCTCCCCCGCCGCCGGGCGGGTGACGGTGGCGGTGCGCGACGGGGCGCCGTCCGTGCCCGGCGCCGTCCGGCGGGGCCGGGGGCGCTCCACCGGGCCGCCGGACCAGGCGCGGACGCCCAGCCGCCACGCCCACGCGAACACGCCCACCACGAGGCACTGCAGGGCATAGCCGTTCGCCGCCGCCGGATCCTGGCCGACGCCGAAGACCTTCGGGACGAGGTACTCGCCGACCAGGTGGGCGACCAGCGAGCAGGCGGCGGCCAGCACGGCCGCCCGGGCCGGCACCACCCACCGGGCGACGGCCCGACGGCCCCGGGACGCCTGCCGGTCCACCAGCAGGGCGACCGCGTAGGCGATGCCCACCAGGATCGCCACCTGCCCGGGGGTGGTGTGCAGCGGCGGGGTCTGCGCCCGCATGAGGGCCGGGATCAGGACCGGCAGGGCGAGCGGGTAACCCAGCACGGCAAAGAGGACCGGCAGCAGGAAGGTCCCCAGGCAGCCCCCGCGGCCGGGCCGCCGTCTTCGCTGCGGAACCGCCGAACTCCCGTACTGGTACGCCATGTTCGCCACCCCCACCGCGGTCGTGCGTCGGGCGCAATGTATCGGACATCCGGGGGCGGCGGGGGTTGCGGCGATAATCCCGCCATGAGCCGCCCCCGAACCACCCGCGCCGCCGCCCCCTGGACCGCGTTCGGCGGCGATCTGCACCTCGACCTCGGCGAACGGCGCACCGCCGGGGCCGGACTGCGCGCGGCCCTGGAGGACGCGCTGCGCGAGGCCGTCCAGGACGGGCGGCTCGCGCCCGGCACCCGGCTGCCGTCCTCCCGGGCCCTCGGCGAGGACCTCGGGATCGCCCGGAACACCGTCGTCGAGGCGTACGGCCAGCTGACCGCCGAAGGCTGGCTCAGCTCCCGGCAGGGCTCCGGGACGACGGTCGCCGAACGCACCGCGCCCCGGCCCGCCGGCCGGGCCGTCGAGGTGTCGGCGGGCCGCCGCCCCACGGGGCGGCACGACCTGCTCGCCGGGCGGCCGGACCTCTCGCTGTTCCCCCGGACCGCCTGGCTGGCCAGTGCCCGCCGGACGCTGGCCGTCGCCCCGCACGAGGCCTTCGACTACGGCTCCCCGCTGGGGCGGATCGAGCTGCGGCGGGCGCTCGCCGACTACCTGGCCCGGGTGCGGGGCGTGCGCACCGATCCGGACCGGCTGCTGATCTGCGCCGGCTTCGGCCAGGGCCTCGGCCTGCTGGCCACCGCCCTGCGCGAGCGAGGGGCCGGGCGGGTGGCCGTCGAGACGTACGGGCTGCCGCCGCAGCGGGCCGTCCTGCGGGCGGCCGGGCTCGGGCTCGCGCCGCTGCCGCTGGACCGCGCCGGGGCGCGGACGGACCTGCTGGCCGGGCTGACGGGGGAACGGGTCGGGGCGGTGCTGCTCACCCCCGCGCACCAGTTCCCGACCGGCGCCGCCCTGGCCGCCGAGCGCCGCTCGGCCGCCGTCCGCTGGGCCCGCGAGCACGACGGGTACGTGATCGAGGACGACTACGACGGCGAGTTCCGCTACGACCGGCAGCCGCTCGGCGCGATGCAGGCGCTCGACCCGGACCGCGTGGTGTACGGCGGCACCGCCGCCAAGAGCCTCGCGCCCGGCCTGCGGCTGGCCTGGCTGGCACTGCCCGACGAACTGGTCGAGCCGGTCGGTCGGCTCAAGGACCTGGCGGACACCATGAGCCCGGTGATCGACCAGCTCACCTTCGCCGAACTGATCACCTCGGGCCGCTACGACCGGCACGTGCGGCGCTGCCGGCTGCACTACCGTCGCCGCCGGGACCTCCTGGTCGCGGCGCTCGCCGAACGGGCCCCGCACGTCCGGGTCACCGGCATCGCCGCCGGGCTGCACGCCGTCCTGGAACTGCCGCCCGGCTCCCGCCCGGAAGCGGAGCTGGTGAGCCGCGCCCGCGCCGCCGGTCTGGTCCTCACCGGCCTCGGCTGGTACCTCACCGAGCACGCCGCCGCGGACGCCCCGCCGGCCCTGGTCGTCGGCTACGCCACCCCGCCCGACCACGCCTTCCCCGCCGCCCTCGACGCCCTCTGCGAGGTGCTGCGCACAGCCTGAGGAAGCCGCGTCGCGGCAGGCCGGAGGCCGCCGGGGGTGGGCCTCGGCGGCCTGGGGCGGGAGGGGCTACTTGTTGCGGCTGCCCAGTTCGAACAGGAGCATGATGAAGCCGGCGAAGATGTGGATGCCGGCGGTGTAGATCACCAGGCGGTGGTAGACGCGGCGGTTGGCCCACTTGCCCGCGTCCATGGTCTTCGGCGCGTTCTCGTCCCTGGTGTCCGGGGCGGGCAGGGCGGGGGTTGCGGCGGTCTCGGCCATCGGGATCATCCTCCGGGTTTCCTGACGTCGGGTCAGTGGTGCGGGGCGGCGGGGCCGCCGCCGAGGCAGAGTTCGCCGCCGGGGCTCTGCAGCAGGGTGTGCATGAAGAGCAGTTCGACTCCGGACGAGGAGTCGGCGGCGATGCAGTGCGGGGTGAGCGAATCGAAGTGGGCGGAGTCGCCCTCGTCGAGCAGGTGGACGCGTTCGCCGAGGGTCAGCTTCAGCCGGCCCTGGAGGACGTACAGCCATTCCTCGCCGGGGTGGACGCGGACCACGGCGTCCTGCACGCCCGGGGGGACGTGCACGCGCAGCGCCTGCATGGCCCGGCCGGGGGCGCCGGTCCGGCGGTAGCCCCAGCCGCCGGCGCGACCGGGTTCGATCGCGCCGCCGCGCACCACCGGGTCCGGCTCGGTGTAGGTCTCGCCGAGCAGACCGGACACGGAGGTGCCGTAGGCGCGGGCGAGGCCGAGCAGGACCGGCAGCGAGGGCTGCCGGCGTCCGGTCTCCAGTCGGGACAAGTAGGCTGGGGACAGACCGATCCGGGCGGCGGCGACCTCCAGGGTGAGGCGGCTGCCGAGCCGGTGGTCGCGCAGCCGCGCGGCGAGGCCGGCCACCTCCTGCAGCTCGTGCTCCTCGACGGGGGCGACGGGAGCGGCGGAAGCCTCGGGCTGGGGACCGGCTGGGCTGGTGGTCATGTGTCCAGTGGACACCTCACGTGCCGCCTGGGCAATTTTCTTGCCTCTCGGGCAAAGCGGCGTGTGAGCCCGCTACGGGCGGGGAATGTTCCTGAGGTTGGACCGGGCCAGGTCGATCATCCGACCGACGCCGCCGGAGAGCACCGTCCGCCCGGCGGCCAGCGCGAAGCCCTTCACCTGGGCGGCCGTGATGTGCGGCGGGATGGACAGCGCGTTGGCGTCGGTGACCACGTCCACCAGCGCCGGGCCGGGCCGTTCCAGCGCCTCCGCCAGCACCTCCCGCACCCGGGCCGGCTCGGTGACCCGCTTGGCCGGGATGCCCATCGCCCGGGCGATCCCGGCGTAGTCGACGTCGCCGTTGTCGATCTCCGACTCCGGGTAGCCGGAGACCAGCATCTCCAGCTTGATCATGCCGAGCGCGCCGTTGTTGAAGACCACCGTCTTCACCGGCAGCCGGTGCCTGGCCACCGAGAGCAGCTCGCCCAGCAGCATCGACAGGCCGCCGTCGCCCGCCATCGCCACCACCTGGCGCCCGGGGAAGGCGAACTGGGCGCCGATCGCGTGCGGCAGCGCGTTGGCCATCGAGCCGTGCAGGAAGGAGCCGATCACCCGGCGGCGCCCGTTGGGCTGCAGGTACCGGGCGGCCCAGACGTTGTTCATGCCGGTGTCGACGGTGAACACCGCGTCGTCGGCGGCCACCTCGTCCAGCACCGAGGCCACGTACTCGGGGTGGATCGGCAGGTGCTTCTCGATGTCCTTGGTGTACGCGCCGATCACGCCCTCCAGGGCGCGGCAGTGGCGGCGCAGCATGTCGTCCAGGAACGAGCGGTCGCTCTTCTGCTCCAGCAGCGGCAGCACGGCGCGCAGGGTGGCGGAGACGTCGCCGTGCACCGCGAGGTCGAGGGCGGTGCGGCGGCCGAGCCGGGTGGCGTCGTGGTCGACCTGGACGGTGCGCGCCTGGGGCAGGAAGGAGTCGTACGGGAAGTCGGTGCCGAGCAGCACGACGAGGTCGGCGGAGTGCAGCGCCTCGTGGCAGGCGCCGTAGCCGAGCAGTCCGCTCATCCCGACGTCGTACGGGTTGTCGTACTGGATCCACTCCTTGCCGCGCAGGGAGTGCCCGACCGGCGCGTGCAGGGCGGCCGCGACCTCCAGCACCTCGGCGTGCGCCGAGCGCACGCCGGCACCGCAGAACAGGGCGACCCGGCGCGCCCTGTTGAGCGCGCCCGCGAGCTCCTGCACCTGGGACCAGGGCGGGGCGGCGACGGCCTGCTCGGTGAGGTAGTGACTGGTCCCGGTCTGACGGGCGGCGGAGAGCGCGGCGACGTCGCCGGGAAAGGCCAGCACGGAGACGCCGCGGGCGCCCAGCGCGTGCTGGATCGCGACCCGCAGCAGGCGGGGCAGCTGGCCGGGGGTGGAGAGCATCTCGCACCAGCTGCTGCAGTCGGTGAACACCCGCTCGGGGTGGGTCTCCTGGAAGAAGCCGGTGCCGATCTGGCCGGAGGGGATGTGCGAGGCGAGGGCGAGCACCGGGACGCCGCTGCGCTGGGCGTCGTAGAGGCCCTGGACGAGGTGGGTGTTGCCGGGGCCGCAGGAGCCGGCGCAGACCGCGAGGCGGCCGGTCAGCTCGGCCTCGGCGGCGGCCGCGAAGGCGCCGGCCTCCTCGTTGCGGACGTGCACCCAGCTGATGCCCTCCGCCCGGCGGATCGCGTCCACGACGGGGTTGAGGCTGTCGCCGACCACGCCGTAGACGCGTTCGACCCCGGCCTGCCGGAGCACCTCGACCATCTGCTCGGCGACACTCACCACGGGGATCTCCTGACGCCGGGGACGCGCGACACCAGCACCGTCCGTCGGCACCGGGCCCCCCGCACCCGGGGTGGGCCGGACGGGTGAGGGGGGCCGGGGCTCGCGGGGGGCCGGTGGCGGTGCTACTCGGCGGCGAGGTGGTCGGGGCCGGAGGTGATCCGGCCGGTGGAGAGGCCGGCCTGGGCCTGGCGGCGGGCCGGTTCGCGGCCGGGGGGCTGGCTGCAGCGCTCCTGGGCGGGCGGGGTGGTGGTGGGCACCGAGACCGGGCGGCCCGCCTTCACCTGGACCGTCTCGCCGTCGTGCCGCAGGTGGATCACCTCGCCCCGGCGCAGCGTGTACGTGGTCCGGTCGTGGTCGATCTCCACCCCCAGCAGCTGCCCGCGGACCAGCAGCGAGAAGCTGAGCCGCATCAGCCCGATGGGCAGCCGGGGACGGAACCAGAGCACCTCGCCGTGGTCGCGCAGCCCGCCGAAGCCGGCCACCAGGGCGATGCAGGCCCCGGCGAGCGAGGCCATGTGCAGGCCGTCGCGGGTGTTGCCGCCGAGGTCGTGCAGGTCCATCAGGGCGGCCTCGGCGGTGTAGTCGTACGCGAGGTCGAGCTGCCCGACCTCGGCGGCGATCACCGCCTGGGTGCAGGCGGACAGCGAGGAGTCGCGGACGGTCAGCCGTTCGTAGTAGGCGAAGTTGCGGGCCTTCTGCTCGTCGGTGAAGGCGTCGCCGCGGACCTGCATGGCGAGCACCAGGTCGGCCTGCTTCACCACCTGCTTGCGGTACAGGTCGAAGTACGGGTAGTGCAGCAGGAGCGGGAAGTTCTCCGGCGGGGTGTTCTCGAAGTCCCAGACCTGGTGGTCGGTGAAGCCGTCGGCCTGCGGGTGGACGCCGAGGTTCTCGTCGTACGGGATGAACATCGCGGCCGCGGCGTCCCGCCAGGCGGCGGTCTCCTCGGTGTTGACGCCGAGTTCGGCGGCCTTGCCCGGGTGCCGGGCGGCGGCCTCGGCGGCGGCGCGCAGGTTCGTCTGCGCCATGAGGTTGGTGTAGACGTTGTTGTCCGCGACGGCGCTGTACTCGTCCGGGCCGGTGACGCCCTCGATGCGGAACCGGCCGACGGAGTCGTGGTGGCCCAGCGAGCGCCACATCCGGGCGGTCTCGACGAGCAGTTCCAGCCCGTAGTCCCGCTCGAACTCGGTGTCCCCGGTGGCCCGGACGTAGCGGGCGGCGGCGGCCGCGATGTCGGCGCCGATGTGGAAGGCGGCGGTGCCGGCCGGCCAGTAGCCCGAGCACTCCTCGCCGCGGATCGTCCGCCACGGGAACACCGCGCCGGCCAGGCCGAGTTGGACGGCCCGGTCGCGGGCCAGCGGGAGCGTCGTGTGCCGCCAGCGCAGCGCCTGGTTGACGGCGGCCGGCAGGCAGTAGGTGAGCACCGGCAGTACGAAGGCCTCGGTGTCCCAGAAGCTGTGGCCGTCGTAGCCGGGACCGGTCAACCCCTTGGCGGGGATGGCACGTTCCTCGCTGCGGGCACCGGCCTGGAGCACGTGGAAGACGGCGAACCGGACGGCCTGCTGGAGTTCGACGTCGCCCTCGATCTCGACGTCGCTGGTCTCCCAGAACTCCTTGAGGAAGTCCCGCTGTTCGGAGACCAGGCCGTCCCAGCCGGTGTACCGGGCGGCGGTCAGCGCGGCCTCGACCTGGTCCCGGACGGCCGGCAGCGAGCGGGTCGCCGACCAGCCGTAGGCCATGAACTTCACCAGCCGCAGCCGCTCGCCGGGGTTCAGCACGGTGGTGACGCTGATCCGGCAGTGGTCGGCCTCCGCCTCGGCGACGGTGTCCAGCCGCTCCGGGCCCTCGATCACGTGGTCCATGCCGGCCGCGACCCGGATGCCGCTGTACCGGGTGCGGTGGACCAGCACCGCCTTGGTGCCGCCCGCGTGGTTCACCTCGGCGAGCAGCGGGGCCTCCAGTACGGCGGCGGCCCGCGGGTCGCCCTCGGGGCCGCCGGGCAGCTGCTCGTTGGCGACCAGCTCGCTCTGCAGCACGATCCGCACCGGGCCGTCCACCGCCTCGACGGTGTACTCGACGGCGGCGATGGCCCGTTGGGTGAGCGAGACCAGCCGGGTGGAGTCGACCTTGATGGTCCGCCCGGCCGGGGAGGTCCACTCGGCGGAGCGCCGCAGCAGGCCCTCGCGGAAGTCCAACCAGCGGCGGTGGCTGAGCAGTTCGCCGTAGCGCAGGTCGAAGGGCTCGTCGTCGACCAACAGCCGGATGATCTTGCCGTTGGTGACGTTGATGACGCTCTGGCTGGACTCCGGGTAGCCGTAGCCGCCCTCGCCGTAGGGCAGCGGGCGCAGCTCGAAGACGCCGTTGAGGTAGGTACCGGGAAGACCGTGCGGCTCCCCCTCGTCGAGGTTGGCGCGCAGGCCGATGTGGCCGTTGGAGAGCGCGAAGACGGATTCGGCGCGGGCCAACGAGGTGAGGTCGAGGCCGTGTTCGACGACCTGCCAGGGGTCGACGGCGAAGGGCTGCTCCTGGCCGCTCATCACGACGACGCCTCCGGCTTCTCGGGCTGCTGCGGGTGGTCGGGGATCAGCTCGGCGAGGTCGCGGACGACCACGGTGGCGCCGTCGCGGCGCAGTTCGGCGGCCTGGCCGGTGCGGTCGACGCCGACCACCGCGCCGAAGCCGCCCGCCCGGCCGGAGGCGACCCCGGCGAGCGCGTCCTCGAACACGGCGGCGTGCGCGGGCTCGACGCCCAGTGCCCGGGCGGCGGCCAGGTAGGTGTCCGGCGCGGGCTTGCCCGGCAGGCCCTCGCGCTTGGCGACGACGCCGTCCACGATCACGTCGAAGAAGCCCTCGATGCCCGCCGCCCGCAGCACGTCCCGGCAGTTGGCGCTGGACGAGACGACGGCGGTGGGCAGGCCGAGCGCGCGCAGCCGGCGCACGTAGGCGACCGAGCCGTCGTACGGGGCGACGCCCTGCTCGCGGATCATCCGCAGCACGGTGTCGTTCTTGGCCCGGCTCACACCGTGCACGGTGCGGGCGCCCGGCGGGTCGTCGTCGGTGCCCTCGGGCAGGTCGATGCCCCGGCTGCGCAGGAAGGAGCGGGTGCCGTCGAGTCTCGGCCGCCCGTCCACGTGGGCGTCGTAGTCGGTGACGGCGTCGAACGGGGTGAACGGCCCGCCGGTGCGGGCCGCTTCGGCCCGCAGGAAGGCGTCGAAGGTGTCCTTCCAGGCCGCGGCGTGCACCGTGGCGGTCTGGGTGAGCACCCCGTCGAGGTCGAAGAGGAAAGCGCGGATGTCGTCCGGTAGCCCCAGCATGGGTGCAGTCTTACCCGTCCGCGCGCGCCGTGCCGCCCATTCCCGGCGGCGCGTCGCGGGAACGGGCGGCGGTTCGTCCGGCACGGACCGGAGGACGGCCGGAACCGGCCGCTCAGGGCGAGTCCGGGGTAGAGGTGACCGAGAAGACCGCGCCCTGCGGGTCCCGCACCACGGCCATCCGCCCGGCCTGCATGTCGAACGGCGGCTGGATCACCGAGCCGCCGGCCTTGACCAGGGCGTCCACCGTGGAGTCGGTGTCGTCCACCGAGAAGTAGGCCATCCAGTGCGAGGGCGTGCCCGGCGCCAGGTACTCGGCAACCGGCTGCATGCCGCCCACGGTGTGGTCGCCGACGTTGAGCGAGTAGAAGCCCTCCATGCCCTGGATGGTCCCCGGGCGCAGCCCGAACGCCTGCTGGTAGAAGCGGCCGGCCGCGGCGGTGTCGGTGGTGTTCAGCTCGTTCCAGACCAGCGCGCCGGGCTCGTTGACGATGCCCGCGCCGATGAACTCCAGTTTCTGCCAGACGCCGAAGACCGCGCCGGTCGGGTCCGCGGCGACCAGCATCCGGCCGGTGCCGCCGACCTCCGCCACCGGGTGGACGATCGCACCGCCGGCACCGACGACGGCCAGCGCGGAGGCGTCGACGTCGTCCGTGGCGAGGTAGGTGGTCCAGCCGACCGGCGGCAGCGGCTGCCCGGACTCCCCGGCCTCGGAGCGGGACATGATCCCGGCGACCGGCTTGCCGTTCAGCGAGCACACGGCGTAGCCGCCGAACTCGGGCGGGCCGACCTCGCCCTGCCAGCCGAAGAGGTCGCGGTAGAAGTCGAGCGCGGCCTGCTGGTCGCTCGTCGTCAGGTCCACCCAGCAGGGGGTGCCGGGCTTGTACGGTGCGGTGACTACGGGCATTCCTTGGCCTCCAAGCGATGGTCGTCCGCCGCGGGGCCGCCTGGGCGGCGCGGGCGGTGGGCCGCGCGGCCGACGGCCGTACACCGCCCACGATCGCCGGGCCTCCGCGATCCCGCCACCGGACGGCGTCCCGGCGGGTCGCCGCCGGGCGCACGCTCACCGGCGGGCGTGCGGGCGGTCACGGCGCGTGGTGGTGGCCGCCCTCGGTGAACAGCGGCCGCGGCTCGCCGCTCTGCGCGTAGTCCTTGAGCCGGACGAGCAGCTGCGCCCAGGTGCCGGCCACCAGCGGCACGCCCTCCTCGCTGCCGGGCTGCCAGCCGCCGTGCCGCAGCAGCAGCCGGGTGCGGTGGCCGGGCTCGCCGCGTTCGTCGGGCCGGTCGGCGAGGTCCCAGCTGATCCAGGTGCCGGCCCAGTGCGGCGGGAAGGCCCCGGCGTTCGTCCACACCACCCGGTCCGGGCCGGTGCGCTCACGCCGCAGCCGGTAGGGCTCGGGATCGCCGGGGAGGTCGAACAGCAGCACGTCGCCCTCCCGCTCCACGTCGGTCGTCCACCAGGAGGTCAGCCCGTCGTGGGTGGTCAGCGCGGCCAGCACGACGGCCGGCGGTGCGGCGATGTCGAGCTCCAGGGCGATCTCGGCCATGGTTCCGCCTTTCGGGCCTGCGGCTCCCCCCGGCGTGTGCGACAGGCCCACCATGGCACGGGCCCGCAGGCGCCGCGCCCCGGAGCGCCCGCCCGCTCAGCCGCCGGAGCCGTAGGTGGTGTTGGCGCAGATGTCGTCGTCGGCCGAGCGGGCGTCACCGGTCACGCTGGTGGGCAGCGGGGCGGGCGTTCCGGGGGCGGACGGGGTCGCCGAGGAGCTCGCGGCGGCACTCGTGGTGGCCGTGGCGCCGTTGGCCGCCGCGAAGTCCTTGCCGACGATCACGGTGACGCCCGCCGAGGTGCCCGGCTCGACGATCGCTCCGGGGAACACCGCGGCGACCTTCTCGGCGTTCGCCTTCTGCCCGGAGCCGTACTGGACCATGGTGGTCGTGTACTTGGTGTTGTCCGCCCGGCCCCCGGCGGTCGCGGTGAACTTGGCCGCCTTGAGCTGCTCGGCCGCCTTGCCGGCCATGCCGGTGGCGGTGGTGCCGGTGAGGACGGACACCCTGATGTTCTTGTTGGCGGTTTCGGTGGCGAGCGGGGAGGTGGAGGCGGTCACGGCGGCGGTGGCGGCCGGGGTGGCCGGGTCCGCCGGGGCGGTCGGCGGGGCGGCCTCCGGGGGCTGCTCGCCGGTGGCGTTCTGGCCGTCGATGGTCCGGTCGGCCTTGAGGGTGTCGAAGAGCTTGTTGGCGTCCGGCTGGACGATGTCGATGTTCTTGTCCTGGGTGCGGTAACGCCAGGGCAGGGTGACGAACTTGAGGTCGTGCAGGTCGATGTTGCGCAGCGACAGGCCGAAGGACATCAGCTTGTCGGCGCTGTCGAGGCCGGGGTCGACGGTCAGCGACTTGGTGGCGGCGTCGGCCAGCGGCAGCAGGTTGGTCGGGTTGAGGCCCTGCTTCTTGATCTTGGTGGCCAGCGAGCTGATGAAGGCCTGCTGGCGCTTCATCCGGCCGATGTCGGAGCCGTCGCCGATGCCGTGGCGCAGTCGCACGTAGTCGAGCGCCTGCTGGCCCTCCACCTTCTGCGGGCCCTTCTTCAGGACCACGTTGCCCTTCTTGGGGAGGTTCGGGTTGATGTCGCCCTCGTGGATGTCCTGCGGCAGGCAGACGTCCACCCCGTCGACCGCCTTGGTCATCGCCGAGAAACCCGAGAAGTCGACCACGATGGTGTGGTCGACGCGAATCCCGGTGAGCTTCTCCACGGCGTTCTGGGTGCAGGCGGGATTGCCGTCGTCGGAGCCGCCGGTGGAGAACGCCGCGTTGAACAGCTGGCTGTTCTCGCCCTTGGTCCACTTGCCGTTGGGCAGTTTGCAGGACGGGATGGCCACCATCGCGTTGCGCGGTATGGAGATGCCGACGGCGTGCTTGTGGTCGGCGTAGACGTGCAGCAGGATCGTGGTGTCCGAGCGGGCGCCGCCCTCCTCGCCGCCGCCGAGGTCGGAGTTGTTCTTGCCGCGGCTGTCGGAGCCGATCATCAGGACGTTGACCGGCTTGTTGCCGTCCGAGTCGGCCTGCGCCTCCGGCGGGCGGTCCTTGGCGATCGCGTCCGCGTCGAAGGACTTGATGTTGCCGTTCAGCTTGTAGTAGATCAGCCCGCCGGTGCCCGCCAGCAGGACGAGCACCCCGGCGGCGGACCAGGCGACGATCTTCTTGGCGCCCCACTTCGGCTTGCGCGCCGCCGCCCTGGCCGCCGCCCGGCCGCCGGACGCCGCCGGGGGCGCGCCCTGGGCGGCACCGGCCTTGCCCTGGGCGGCGCGGCGGGCCTCGGCGCGGCCGCCCGGCCGCGGCGCGGGCACCGCCGCGGAGTTCGCCCCGTCGGCCGTGGCCGCGCCGGACGCGTCGTCACCGCGAGCCGCACCCTCGCCCCACTGACCTGACATGCCTGCACCTTTCACCGCCGGGACGCCGCGCCCCCCTTCGTCCGGACGCGTTGCACACAGAGAGACGGTCGAGGCGGTTCTCGGGTTGCACATACGACGGTCGCAATAACCGACGAACTCCCCCGAAATAACGCCCCCACAGCCCCCCAGAGGGTCCGTCGTCCCCCAACAGACCCTCTTGGATCATACAAAGCGACGATTGCCCCTGGGTGATTCCCGCACCGGGACGCTCAGCACTGCTCCCTGCCGATCCGGGCACCGCCGGGGCCGGCGGCGGCCGACGACCACCGGTCGCGGGTCACCCGGGAGGCCGACCGGCGCAGCGGGGCCGGCGGTCGGGGTGGTCCCGGTGGAGCGGCGGGCCCCGTGCCGCTCCGCCCGCGAGCGGTGGCGATCCCCCCGGCTCCAGGACCGCGCCGAGCCCCAACACCAGCCGGAACAGCCCCTGTTCGGCGCGGTCCGCGTCCACCCCCGGCCGGAGTCGGGCTCACCCGCCGGTTCCCGTGCCGGATCGGCCACCTCCCGGCCCCCGGCCACCTCTTCGCCCACCGCTGAGCGCTTCCCCCGCCGCGCACTCCCCCGGGACGGCCCCGGGCACGGCGAAGGCCCGGGCCGGAGGTGGTCCGGCCCGGGCCTTCGCACCGGTGGGGCGCCAGGGGCTCGAACCCTGAACCTACGGATTAAAAGTCCGCTGCTCTACCCATTGAGCTAGCACCCCTACACCGTGGACATCATGCCAGACCGGACCGTGCGGTGCGGCCGAATACGGGCCGGCGGACGGGCCCGCGGACCGACCGACGGACGGGCCGCGGGCGGGCGTGACCCAGGTCACTTTTGCGCGGGCTTGGCCCGGAGCCGGGCGCGTGTCACTATTTCTGCACGCCCACCCTGCCCAAAACCCGTTTCGGGGGCGGGGGTTGAGTGTCCCAGCCGCCGGTCCGCACAGCTCGGACCAGGTCCGCGGCCGACACGAGCACTGGTTCCCCCTCGGTAGTCCGCCACCCGCCCGAGCCGCGGCGTGCGCGGGGGGAGGACCGCGCACGCGCCGCACCGCACACGTCCGCACCGCCGCACGGCCCGCGACGCGCTGCGCCCCACACACGCACGCCACGACTGGACAGGTGGAGGAAGAATGTCGGAAAGCGCTTTCCTGGAGAACTTCTACACGGCCATCGAGGGAACCGCCCGCGTGGTGGAGGTGCCCTTCGAGCGCGACACGGTCTGGCCGGTCCTCACCGCCTACCAGGACGTGCTGGAGGAGTCGGTGATCTCCTTCCGGGTGCAGAACAGCCCGCGCGGCGCCGATGACCTCGACTGCCGGTTCACCATGCTCCCCCGGGGCCTCGACCCCTACGCCGTCGCACTGGCGAACGGCCTGACCGAGCCCACCGACCACCCCGTCGGCCGGCTGCTGGCCGAGGTGCACGGCGAACTCCCGATCGACAGCTGCGGCGTCGACTTCGGGGTCCGTGCCGGCTTCACCAAGGCCTGGTCCTTCCCCACCGTCGAGCGGCTGCTGACGGTCCGCGAGGTGATGGCGCTGCCGTCGGCACCCGAGAGCATCGCGGCCCACCTCGACACCTTCGAGCGCTACGGGCTGGCCGACATCGTCAGCACGGTCGGCATCGACTACGGCAGCCGCACGGTCAACCTCTACTTCGGTGGCGGCGCCTCCGGCCGGGTGCCGCGGACGACCTTCGAGCCCGACGGCGTCCGTTCGCTGCTCGGCGAGCTCGGCCTGCCCGCGCCCAGCGACGAGCTGCTGGCGTTCAACGAGAAGGCGTTCGTCATGTACGCCACGCTGAGCTGGGACTCCCCGGAGATCTCGCGGATCACCTACTCGGTGATGACGCCCGAGCCGCTGGCGCTGCCGGTCACCGTCGCCCCGCAGATCGTGCGGCTGGTGAAGGAGGCCCCGTACAGCACCGAGGGCCGCAACTTCGTCTACGGCGTCACGGTCACGCCCAAGGGCGAATACCACAAGATCCAGTCGTACTACCAGTGGCGGCGCCCGGTCGAGAAGATGCTCGTCGCCGAGAAGTAGGACCCGCCGCGGCGGCGCCCGCCGAGGGCCCGCCGGGGACCGAACCCTCGGTCCCCGGCGGGCCCTTCGCCGTCCCGGCACGTGGCCGGGCGCCGCCTGCCGCCGGATCCACGTCCTTACGAGAACTCTGGATGAGCGATCTCCATGCAGAAACGACACGGGGAGCTGAGTTCGTTGTCCCTACCCGCCGCAGCCGAGGGGCTGTCGGAGCAGCGCGGGACCCGGCCGGTCGGCACCGGTCGGGCCCGTGCCAAGGCCATCGTGCTGGGCGAGCACGCGGTGGTCTACGGAGCCCCGGCGCTCGCCCTCCCGATGCCGCAGCTGACCGTCACCGCCACCGCCGGGTACTCCGCGCAGTCGCCCGCCGACCCCGACGACTTCTCCCTCACCATGACCGGTGACCGGGCCCGGCCGAAGGCCACCCAGGCCTCCGACGGACTGCACCGGCTGACCGCCGAGTTCCGGGCCGTCCTGGGCGTGCCCGACACCCTGCACCTCGACGTGATCATCGACTGCGCGATCCCGGTCGGCCGTGGGCTCGGCTCCAGCGCGGCCTGCGCGCGGGCGGTGGTCCACGCGCTGGCCGACCTCTTCGAGCGCGAGGTGTCGCCGCAGCTGGCCTTCGACCTGGTGCAGACGGCCGAGAACGTGGCGCACGGGCGGGCCAGCGGCGTCGACGCGATGGCCGTCGGCGCGACGGCCCCGCTGCTGTTCCGGGCGGGCCGGGCCGAGGAGTTGCCGATCGGCTGCGAGGGCCTGTTCATCGTCGCGGACAGCGGCGTCGCGGGCCGCACCAAGGACGCCGTCGAGCTGCTGCGCCGCGGCTTCGAGGACCGTCCGGGCTCCCGGGCGGCCTTCGTGCGCCGGGCCACCGAGCTCACCGAGACCGCCCGGCTGGCGCTCGCCGAGGGCCGGCCGGAGCAGCTCGGCGCCCAACTCACCGACTATCACGGACTGTTGCGGGACGGCGGGCTGAGCACCGAGCGGATCGACACCATGGTCGAGGCCGCGCTGGCCGGCGGCGGCCTCGGCGCCAAGATCACCGGCGGCGGGATGGGCGGCTGCGTCATCGCGCTGGCCCGCGCGGAGCAGGCGGCCGAGGTCACCCGCCGGCTGCTGGCCGCCGGCGCCGTCCAGACCTGGTCCGTCCCGCTCGGGGAGCAGGCCGGCCATGGCCGTTGAGCAGCCCGTCGCCGTGCCTGACCACCCGGCCGCCGCCGGCGACGCCACCGCCGTCGCGCATCCGAACATCGCGCTGGTCAAGTACTGGGGCAAGCGGGACGAGCGGCTCGTCCTGCCGTGGACCGACAGCCTCTCGCTGACCCTGGACGTCTTCCCGACCACCACCCGGGTCCGGCTCGCCCCCGGCGCCGCGCACGATGCCGTCGCGCTCGACGGCGTGCCGCTGGAGGGCGAACCGCTGCGCCGGGTGGTCGCCTTCCTGGACCTGGTCCGCGAGCGCGCCGGGCTGCCGCTGCGGGCCGTCGTGGAGACCCGCAACACCGTCCCCACCGGCGCCGGACTGGCCTCCTCCGCGAGCGGGTTCGCCGCGCTGGCCACCGCCGCGAGCGCCGCCTACGGGCTGGGCCTGGACGCCACCGGGCTGTCCCGGCTGGCCCGGCGCGGCTCCGGCTCGGCCTCGCGGTCGGTCTTCGGCGGCTTCGCCCTGTGGCACGCCGGACAGCCCGGCCACGCCGACCCCGACCTCGGCTCGTACGCCGAGCCGCTGACGGTGCCGGTGCGCGCGCTGGACCCGGCTCTGGTGGTCGCGGTGGTCGACGCCGGACCCAAGGCGGTGTCCAGCCGGGAGGCGATGCGGCGCACCGTCGACACCTCGCCGCTGTACCGGCCGTGGGCCGCCTCCAGCCAGGCCGACCTGATCGGGATGCGGGACGCGCTGAACCGCGCCGACCTCGACGCGGTGGGCGAGATCGCCGAGCGCAACGCGCTCGGGATGCACGCCACCATGCTGGCGGCGCGCCCGGCGGTGCGCTACCTCTCGGCGGCCACGCTGACCGTGCTGGACGCCGTGCAGGAGCTGCGGCGCGCCGGGGTGGCGGCGTACGCGACGATGGACGCCGGGCCGAACGTCAAGGTGCTCTGCCGGGGCGCGGAGGCCGAGCGGGTGGCCGCGGCGGTGCGCGGGGCCGTCGGCGACGGTGCGGTGCACCTCGCCGGGCCGGGGCCGGGCGTCCGGCTGCTGGGCCCGAGCCCGGACGCGGACGCGTGAGCGGCGCCCGCCCGCCGGTGGTGCGGCGCGCGCCGGGCAAGCTGTTCGTCGCGGGCGAGTACGCGGTGGTGGAGCCCGGCGGCGCGGCGATCCTGGTGGCGGTCGACCGCCACGTCACCGCCACCGCCACCGAGCCCGCCGCCGGCCCGGGCGTCCTGCTCTCCTCCGACCTCGCCGCCGCGCCGGTGCGCTGGCGGTGGCGGGAGGGCCGGCTCGACCCGGTCGGCGCGGCGGATCCGGCCCGGGCCCGGCGCGAGCTGGCGCACGTCGTCGCCGCGGTCGAGACGGTCGCCCGGCTGCTGGCCGAACACGACCGGCCCGCGCCGGAGTTGGACCTCGCGATCAGCAGCCGGCTGCACCAGGACGGCGTCAAGTTCGGCCTGGGCTCCAGCGGCGCGGTGACCGTGGCGACCGTCGCGGCGGTGGCCGCGTACGCCGACCTGGCGCTGTCGGCCGAGCAGCGCTACCGGCTGGCCCTGCTGGCCTCGGCCGGGCTCGACCCCAAGGGTTCCGGCGGCGACCTCGCCGCCAGCACCTGGGGCGGCTGGATCGCCTACCGGTCGCCCGACCGGACCGCCGTGCTCGACCTGGCCCGCCGCCGGGGGGTGGCCGGGGCGCTGGCCGAGCCCTGGCCCGGCTTCGCGGTGCGCCGGCTGCCGCCGGTCCCCGGGCTGGCCCTGGAGGTCGGCTGGACCGGCACCCCGGCCTCCACCGCGGACCTGGTGGCCGGCCTGCGGCGGCGCGGCCCGCGCGGCACACCCGCCCACCGGCGGTACACGGCCGCCGCCGAGGACGTCGTACGGGCCGCCGCCGAGGCGTTCGAACGGGGCGACCGGCCGGGCCTGCTGGAGCAGATCCGGCGCGCCCGCCGGGAGTTGGCCCGGCTCGACGACGAGGTCGGGCTCGGCGTCTTCACCCCCGCCCTGACCGCCCTGTGCGAGGCCGCCGAGGCCGCGGGCGGAGCGGCCAAGCCCTCGGGTGCCGGGGGCGGCGACTGCGGCATCGCGCTGCTGGACACCGCGCTCAGTGGGACCGCGGACGCGTCGCCCGACATCGACCAGCTACGGGAGCGGTGGGCCGCGGCCGGGGTACGACCCCTGGCCCTGCGTCCCGCCCTGGAAGGGAACGAGGAATGATCTCGCAACGCAAGGACGACCACGTCCGGCTCGCGGTCGAGCAGCAGCACGGCCACGTCGGGCGCAACCAGTTCGACGAGGTGTCGTTCGTCCACCACGCCCTGGCCGGCATCGACCGGCCCCGGGTGTCCCTGGCCACGACCTTCGCCGGCCTCTCCTGGCCGGTCCCGCTGTACATCAACGCGATGACCGGCGGCAGCGAGATGACCGGCCGGATCAACCGCGACCTCGCGATCGCCGCCCGGCGGACCGGGGTTCCGATCGCCTCCGGCTCGATGAGCGCGTACTTCAAGGACGAGTCCTGCGCCGGCACCTTCAGCGTGCTGCGCGAGGAGAACCCGGACGGCTTCGTGCTGGCCAACGTCAACGCCACCGCCTCGGTGGAGAAGGCGCGGCGCGCCGTCGACCTGCTGGCGGCCGACGCCCTGCAGATCCACGTCAACACCGTCCAGGAGACGGTCATGCCGGAGGGCGACCGCTCGTTCTCCGCCTGGGTGCCGCAGATCGGCAAGATCGCGGCGGGCGTGGACGTCCCGGTGATCGTCAAGGAGGTCGGCTTCGGGCTCAGCCGGGAGACCGTCCTGACGCTGCGTGAGCTGGGCGTGCGGGTGGCCGACCTCGGCGGCCGGGGCGGCACCGACTTCGCCCGGATCGAGAACGGCCGGCGCGACCTGCGCGACTACACCTTCCTGGAGGGCTGGGGCCTGTCCACCGCCGCCTGCCTGCTGGACGCGCAGGGCGTGGACCTGCCCGTGCTGGCCTCCGGCGGCGTGCGCCACCCGCTCGACGTGGCCCGCGCGCTGGCGCTCGGCGCCCGGGGCGTCGGGGCGTCCGGCACCTTCCTGCGCACCCTGATGGACGAGGGCGTGGACGCGCTGGTCGATCAGCTCACCACCTGGCTCGACCAGTTGGCGGCGCTGATGACCATGCTCGGCGCGGCCACCCCGGCCGACCTCACCCGCTGCGACCTGCTGATCCAGGGCTCGCTGCGGGAGTTCTGCGCCGACCGCGGCGTCGACACCGCTCAGTTCGCCCGCCGCTCCGCCACCGCCACCGCCGACGACCTCACGGGAGGCACCCGATGACCGACGAACACGCCGTCGCCGGCGTCCCGATGCGCTGGGTGGGACCGGTGCGCATCTCCGGGAACGTCACCAGCACCGAGACGCACGTCCCGCTGGCCACCTACGAGTCCCCGCTGTGGCCCTCGGTGGGCCGCGGCGCGAAGGTCTCCATGCTCGCCGAGCGCGGCATCGTGGCGACCCTGGTCGACGAGCGGATGACCCGCTCGGTGCTGGTCGAGGCGACCGACGCGCAGACCGCGCTGGCCGCCGCCCGCTCCATCGAGGCCCGCTTCGAGGAGCTGAAGGAGGTGGTGCGCGGCTGCAGCCGTTTCGCCGAACTCGTCGGCGTCCGGCACGAGATCAACGCCAACCTGCTGTTCGTCCGGTTCGAGTTCACCACCGGCGACGCCTCCGGCCACAACATGGCGACGCTCGCCTCCGACGTGCTGCTGCAGCACCTGCTGCGGACGGTCCCGGGCATCTCCTACGGCTCGATCTCGGGCAACTACTGCACCGACAAGAAGGCGACCGCCGTCAACGGCATCCTGGGCCGCGGCAAGAACGTGGTCACCGAGCTGCTGGTGCCGCGCGAGGTGGTCACCGGCGTGCTGCGCACCACGGCGGCGAAGGTCGTCCAGCTGAACGTCCGCAAGAACATGCTGGGCACCCTGCTGGCCGGCGGCATCCGCTCGGCCAACGCCCACTTCGCCAACATGCTGCTCGGCTTCTACCTGGCCACCGGGCAGGACGCGGCCAACATCGTCGAGGGCTCGCAGGGCGTGGTGATGGCCGAGGACCGCGACGGCGACCTGTACTTCGCCTGCACCCTGCCGAACCTGATCGTCGGCACGGTGGGCAACGGCAAGGGGCTCGACTTCGTGGAGAGCAACCTGGCCCGGCTCGGCTGCCGGGCCGACCGCGAGCCGGGGGAGAACGCCCGCCGGCTGGCCGTCATCGCGGCGGCGACCGTGCTCTGCGGCGAGCTCTCGCTGCTCGCGGCGCAGACCAACCCGGGCGAGCTGATGCGCGCCCACGTCCACCTGGAACGCGGCAAGGCGACGGAGAAGGTCGGGGTTTAGCGCATGTCCACGAGTACCACCGCCACCGCGGTCGGCATCCACGACCTCTCGTTCGCCACCACCGAGTTCGTGCTGCCGCACACGGCGCTCGCCGAGCACAACGGCACGCCGGTCGGCAAGTACCACGTGGGCATCGGCCAGCGGTCGATGAGCGTGCCCGCAGCCGACGAGGACATCGTCACCCTGGGCGCCGCGGCCGCCGCCCCGATCGTCGCCCGGCACGGCGCGGACGGCATCCGCACCCTGGTGTTCGCCACCGAGTCCTCGATCGACCAGGCGAAGGCCGCCGGCGTGTACGTCCACTCGCTGCTCGGACTGCCGTCGGCGACCCGGGTCGTCGAGCTCAAGCAGGCCTGCTACGGCGCCACCGCCGCCCTGCAGTTCGCCCTCGGCCTGATCCACCGCGACCCCTCCCAGAAGGTCCTGGTGGTGGCGAGCGACGTCTCCAAGTACGAGCTGGACAGCCCCGGCGAGGCCACCCAGGGCGCCGCCGCGGTGGCCATGCTGGTCACCGCGGACCCGGCGCTGGTGCGGATAGAGGCGCCCTCGGGCCTGTTCACCGCGGACGTCATGGACTTCTGGCGGCCGAACTACCGGGACGCCGCGCTGGTCGACGGCCAGGAGTCGATCGGCGCCTACCTCCAGGCCGTGCAGGGCACCTGGAAGGACTACGGCGAGCAGGGCGGCCGGCCGCTGGAGGACTTCAGCGCCTTCTGCTACCACCAGCCGTTCACCAGGATGGCCTACAAGGCGCACCGCCACCTGCTGAACTCCGCCGGGTACGACACCGACGAGACGGCCGTCCAGGAGGCGCTGGGACTGACCACCGCGTACAACGAGGTGATCGGCAACAGCTACACCGCCTCGGTCTACCTGGGCCTGGCCGCGCTGCTCGACCAGGCGGAGGAGCTCGACGGGCGGCCGGTGGGCTTCCTCAGCTACGGCTCGGGCAGCGTCGCGGAGTTCTTCGCCGGGACGGTCGTGCCGGGCTACCGGGCGCACCTGCGCACGGCGGAGCACCGGGCGGCGGTCGAGCGGCGCCGGCCGATCGGCTACGACCGCTACCGCGAGCTGCACCTGCGGTCCCTGCCGACGGACGGCGGCGACCACCCGACCCCGGAGCAGACCACCGGACCGTTCCGGCTGGCGGGGATCAGCGGGCACAAGCGCCGCTACGAGCGGCGCTGACGGCGCGCCGGGTCCCGACACGGAGCACCCGCGGATCCGTTGACGGGCGGTGTTGCCGCCCGCCCGGCAGCGGATCCGCGGGGTTGTCGGTGCTCAGGTGCCCCGGTGCCCCGGTCGGTCCACCTGCTCAGCAGCTCAGCTGCTCAGCTGCTCAGCTGCTCGGGCCGGCGGCGCAGGGCGATCGCGGTGAGTTCCTCGATGTCGAACTCCGAGCGGCCCGGTGTCCCGTAGCGGGTGATCTTCCCCCGGCTGACCCACTTGCGGATGGTCGCCTCCGAGACGCCCGCGGCGAGCGCGGCGACGTTCGTCGGCACCAGCCGGTGGCGGGGCGGACGGCTCAGACCGCCGCCTCTCGCCGCTGGTCCATGAGATGCCGTAGCGTGAGCCATTCGCGTATCCCCCATGAGTGTCCGGACGAGCAGCCGATGCTGCTCCGTCCCCCGGTGTGCTGCTGCGGTGAGGTGTCGATCGTCCCCGGGCAGCCGTCCACCACGCAGTCCCTGGTGGACGGCTCGGGGCGGTCGGCGGCCTCGGGGTCGATCGCGTTGAGCAGTTCGACCCGCAGCTCCTCGATCTCGTCGGCGAACTCGGCGGCCGGCGGCTGCGCGGTGAGCCAGTCCAGGTGACGGCCGAGGAACCGCGCCAGGTGCGGCACGGAGCGGATCGCCGTGGCGGCGCCGGGCGGCTGGGCGCCGAGGCGCTCGGTGCCCGGCCCCTCGGCGCCCAGCCGCTCGGCGGCGAATCCCGACCAGGACTCCAGGATCGCCACGATGTTGTTGCGGGCGTCGATCGCCGCCAGGTTCAGCCGGTCCCGGCGGCGGGTCCCGGAGACCCTGGTGGGGTTGCGCCGCCGGGGCTCCGACTGGATGTGGTGCAGGCACTCCCGGTGCAGCTCCGGGAGCGCCCGCAGGGTGCGTTCCAGCTGTCTGATGCACGGGGCGCAGAGGACGGAACCGGCGGCGGCGGGGATCGCCCGTCCGTGGTTCCTGGGACACGAGTGGAACTCCATCGAATCTCCTTGGTGCGTGCGTGCGACACCCGGATTCCCTTGGCCGGCCGGTCAGTCGGTGGGAATCCAGTCCCGCCGGATGTGCGGGGTCTCGATGCCGAGCGACTTCATGTGCTCGATCGGGTTGGTGTACTCGCGGCTGGCGGCGATCAGGCCGTCGCGCAGCGTGAAGCCGTGGATGAAGTGGTTGCGGTAGCGGCCCTCGGGATAGCCGGGGAAGCGGATCGTCCCCTCGCCGTCGCACTCGACCATGATGAGGTCCGGGTCCTGGGTCTCGTAGAGCCGGACGTCGGACCACTGCCAGTCGGGCAGGACTTCGAGGGAGAGCTCGTTGTGGCGCTTCAGCTTCTCCCGGCCGGTGACCACGATGGGCCGGCCGATGTCGGTGTAGAAGAGGGCGGCGGTGCCGTCCTCGGTGTAGAGGGTGTACCGGCGCAGCCGGGCCTCAGGACCGGTCTCCAGGTACTGCTCGACGGCCCGCCGGTTGCGGGCGCGCAGGTCGTGCCGGTCGGTGAAGATCTGTGGCGAGGTCATGACATCTCCCGGGCGGTGGGCGGGGTCGGCGCGGAGGGTGCTCCGCGCGGGGGTCACGGCTGGAGCCGGCTGATCCCCCAGCCGTCGGCGGTGCGGTCGTAGCGCAGCCGCTCGTGCAGCCGGTCGGTGCCGTCGGCCCAGAACTCCAGGACGTCGGGCACCAGTTCGAAGGCGGTGTAGGACGCGGGGCGGGGCAGCGGCTGCTGCGGGCGGCCGAGTTCCAGCGCCTTGGCCCGGATCTCCTCGAAGTGGTCGAGGTCCTCCACCGGCCGGCTCTGCTGCGAGACGGTGGTCATCGGGTGGGTGAACACCGCCCGGGCCGCCCACAGCTCCTCGGCGGTGGTGTCCGGCAGCTGCCGCACCGGCCCGGCCAGGATCACCTGCTGGCTGGTCTCCCGCCAGTACAGGACGCCGGAGGCCCAGGGGTTCTCCGCCAGCTCGCGGCCCTTCTGGCTGCCGGCGTGGGTGGCGAAGACGATCCCCCGCTCGGTGATCCGGTTGATCACCAGGATCCGGGACGAACTGCGGCCCCGGGCGTCGGCGGTGGCCAGCGCGAGGGCGCGCGGCTCCCGCACCCCGTGCCCGGCCGCGGCGGCCAGCCAGGAGTTCAGCAGGCCCATCGGCTCGGCCGGCGGGGTGCGGAACTCCGGGAAGTCGACGACGACCGTCCCGGTCAGCGACTCGGAACGCCTCGACAGGTCAGACATGCAGGACTCCTTCGATGGTGATGACGCCGTGGCCCGAGACCTCGACGCTGTCGACCCGGTCCCCCTCGCCCTGCACCAGGGCGCCCATCGGCGAGGGGCGGCCGATCTCGACGCCCTGGGTGATCTCGATGCGCTGCCCGTAGGCACCGAGACCGTGCCGGGCCAGGTGGATGGCGATCGGGCCGGCGGCGGAGCCGGTCGCGGCGTCCTCCACCACCCCGTAGGCGGGCGAGAACATCCGGTTGCGCCAGACGGTCCCGGCGCCGGCGATGCAGTTGGTGGCCATGTCCGGGAACCGGGCCAGTGCCCGGTGGTCCGGGTCCACCTTGGACAGCGCCTCGACGCTCTCGAAGCCGACCAGGACGTGCCGCGGGCCGTTGCGGTAGATCTCCACCGGGAGCGTCGAGCCGCTCACGCCCAGCGCCCAGAGCAGCTCCTCGGCCCGGTCGAACGGCTCCCAGACCGGCACCGGCTGGCGCATGCTGGTCGCGACGGTCCGGCCGCCCTCCCGCTCCAGCTCGAACGGGATGACGCCCATCGCGGTCTCGATCCGCAGCGTGCCGGCCTCGGTGCGGTCGCCCAGGGCGATCGCGGTGCCGAGCAACGGGTGCCCGGCGAAGGGGAGTTCGTTCACCGGGGTGAAGATCCGCACATGGTGGTCCCCGCCCTCCCGGGGGGCGAGGACGAAGGTGGTCTCGGAGAGGTTCATCTCCCGGGCGATGCGCTGCATCTGGTCGGCGGACAGGTCGTCGGCCCCGAAGAAGACCGCCACCGGGTTGCCGGTGAGCGGCCGGCGCGCGAAGGCGTCGACGACGACGTACTGATGCATGGGTCCTCCCACTCGTCATTGGGAATGCGGGGGCACCGCCGCGGCGGCCGTACACAGCGGGCGCGGCGGGCAGGGTGGAACCGGGCAGGGGGTGGAACACAAGGCAGCGTGGAACCGGGCAGCCTGGAGCCGGGCCGGCGCGCACGGGGGGGTGATGCGCCGGCCCGGCGGTCCCGGGCGGATCAGGCGGGGTCGGGGACCCTCGCCGGGCCGAGCAGTCCGGACAGGACGGTGGCCACGATCCGCGGCCCCTCCCGGGTGAGGACGGACTCGGGGTGGAACTGGAGCGAGGCGAAGCCGGGCCCGCGCAGCGCGTGGACCTCCCCGGTCGCCGGGTCACGGCTGACCCGCACCGGGCCGACGCCTTCGGCGGGGAACTCCTCCGCCGCGCTCAGCAGGGCGAAGGTGTTGTAGAAGCCGACCCGTTCGACGGTGCCGAAGAGGTCGATCTCTCTCTGCACCCCCTGGTTGGGCACCGTCCGGCGGCGGATCGGCAGCCCGAGCCGCAGCCCGAGCACCTGGTGGCTGAGGCAGACCGCGAGGAACGGCCGGCGCTCCGCCAGCAGCGTGTCGATCGCGCCGCGCAGATGGCGCATCTTGGGATGCGCGGCCTCCTGCGGGTCGCCCGGCCCGGGACCCATCACCACCAGGTCGTGGCCCTCGAAGGAGTACTCCTCGTCGAACCGGCGGACCGTGACGCGCAGGCCCAGGGAACGCAGCTCCTGGTCGATCATCGAGGTGAAGGTGTCCTCGGCGTCAACCACCAGGACGCTGCGCCCGGCGAGTTCGGGCCGGGCCGAGGCGCGGGCCTCGGTATCGGCGAGCCAGAAGCCGGCGATCGAGTCGTTGCGCGACTCCAGGGCTCGGAGCACGCTCGGATGGTCGGCGAAACGTTTTTTCGCACCGCCGTCGAGCGCGGCGACCAGCCCGGCCGCCTTGGCCCTGGTCTCCGCCGCCTCCGAGGCCGGGTCGGAGTGCCGCACGATGGTGGCGCCCACGCCGATGCCGATCCGCCCCTGCGGGGTGATGTCCGCGGTCCGGATCAGGATCGCGGAGTCCATCACCCGCTCCCCCGCCGCGTCCCGCCCGATCAGCGCGACGACGCCGCTGTAGTAGCCGCGGCCGCCCGGTTCGTAGCGGTGGATGATCCGGCAGGCGCTCTCCACCGGGCTGCCCGTCACGGTGGGGGCGAACATCGTCTCGCGCAGGACGTCCCGCACGTCGCGGTCGGTGCGGCCCTCGATGAGGTACTCGGTGTGCGCGACCCGGGCCATCTCCTTGAGGTACGGGCCGACCACCCGCCCGCCCGTCCCGCAGATCCGGGACATCATCTTGAGCTCCTCGTCGAGCACCATGTAGAGCTCGTCGGTCTCCTTGCGGTCGCTGAGGAACTCCAGCACCCCCGAGAGGGTCGGGCCGGACGGCGGGTAGCGGTAGGTGCCGCTGATCGGGTTCATCACCGCGGTGCCGCCGCGGAGGCTGACGTGCCGCTCCGGGGAGGCGCCGACCAGGGTCCGGGTGCCGGTGTGGACCAGGAAGGTCCAGTAGGCCCCGGACTCCCGCTCCAGCAGCCGGCGGAACAGCGCGGGCGCGCTGAGCGGCCCGTAGTCGGTGATGTCGGCGACGAAGGTGCGCCGGATGACGAAGTTGGCGCCCTCGCCGGTGCCGATCATCTCCTCGACGATGCGGCTCACCACCTCGCCGTAGGCCTCGTCGCCGACGTCGAACGCGCCGCCGGCGAGCGTGGTCGGCACGTCCGGGAGGCGGACCAGCGCGTCCGCGAGCGGCACCCGCTGCTGGCCGGTGACGGTCATCGCCACCAGCGGCGTCCCGTCGTCGGCGGCCGCGAAGCCGCGCTCGGCGAGCTGCCGGTAGGGGACCACCACGAGCACCTCGTGCCGCTCCCCGGCGCCGGGCTCCGGGGCCGCGGGCAGCGGGATGTCGGCGAGCACGGCGGGCAGGGCGACCGAGCCGGTCAGCACCTCCACCACCGGGCCGCCCTCGGCGGTGGTGCCCGGCCGGTGCAGCAGGGCGAAGGCCTCCGGGCGGCCCTCCAGCACCTCGCGGAGCAGGTCCGGGGCGCCGTGCTCGGCGCCCCGACCGTGCGAGCTGTACGGGCTGTGCGAGCTGTACGGGCTGTTCGTCATGCGAACAGCCCCTTGACGGTGGTGACGCGGGCGCAGCGCTCGGCGGCGTAGGTGAGCGCCGAGCGGTGGTACTCCGCCGAGAAGTCGGCGGTGGCGTCGGCGACGAAGAACACCTGGATGTCGTTGGTGAAGGCCTCGACGGCGGTGGCCAGCACGCCCACGTGGGCGTAGACGCCGCAGAGCACGAGCTGGTCGCGGCCGGCGTCGCGCATCCGCTGGAGCAGGTCGGTGCGGAAGAAGGCGCTGTAGCGCCACTTGGTGAGCAGCCAGTCGTGCTCGGCGGGCGCCAGGGCGTCCACCACCTGGCGGTCCTCCGGGGCGGGGCGCATGCCCGGGCCCCAGAAGTCCT
Source organism: Kitasatospora sp. NPDC057595 (assembly GCF_042800875.1). Classification (NCBI taxonomy): domain Bacteria; kingdom Bacillati; phylum Actinomycetota; class Actinomycetes; order Kitasatosporales; family Streptomycetaceae; genus Kitasatospora; species Kitasatospora sp. NPDC057595. The sequence continues at coordinate 27,417 of NZ_JBHVGL010000017.1, forward strand.
TGAGGAGTCCGCGCTCCTCGTCGGTCATGCCGCCCGGCTGGGCGGTGTAGGCGACCGGGACGCCCAGGCCGGCGCAACGGTCGCGCAGCCGGGCCGCGTTGCGCACCAGCTCGGTGCGCAGGTCGTCGGGGAGGGGGTTGAGGAAGTACCGCTGCATGTCGTGGACGAGCAGGACCGCGCGGTGCGGCTCGGCGGTCCAGGACACGACGGCCGGCGGCAGGTCGCCCTCGGCCGGTAACGGGTAGGACGGAATGGGGGGTATGCCGGTCATGGCTCCGGTTCTTTGCGTGATGCGAGGGTCTGTGAGGGGCGCGCGCAGAGCGGGGCGGTGGAGCTCGATGGGGTGACGTGGTGCCGTGCCGTGCTGGGGCGGACGGGTCAGGCGGTCCAGGCGGACACCACGGAGACGGCCTGGGCCGGGTTGAGGCGGGGATCGCAGGAGGTCGTGTAGCGCTCGCCGACGGAGTCGAGGTCGGCCTCGGTGGACGCGCACTCGGTGACGTCGTCCGGGGTGGTCTCCAGGTGCAGACCGCCGGCGACGCCGCCCGAGCCGCGCACGGCCTCGACGAACCGGGCGACCTCCAGGGCGATGGTCCCCACCAGGCGGGTCTTGAGGCCGCCGGGGGCCGTGAAGGTGTTGCCGTGCACCGGGTCGCTGAGCCACACCACCGGGTGGCCGGCGCCGCGGACGGCGTCGACGAGCTTCGGCAGCCGGTCCGCGACGGCCTCGGCGCCCATCCGGGCGATCAGGGTGAGGCGGCCGGGGTCGCGCCACGGGTCGAGCTTCTCGCACAGGGCGAGGAGTTCGTCGGGCTCCATGGCGGGGCCGACCTTGCAGGCGACCGGGTTGGCCACCTGGGACAGCAGGGCGACGTGGGCGCCCTCGACCTGGCGGGTGCGTTCGCCGATCCACGGCCAGTGGGTCGAGCCGAGGAACAGCCGGCCCTTGTCGTCGACGCGCAGCATCGGCGTCTCGTAGTCGAGCAGCAGCGCCTCGTGGCTGGTCCACACCAGGGGCTCGACCACGTCGCGGCCGGCCGCGCGGTCGCGCCAGCCGAGGTGCTCGACGATGTCACCGGCGGCCATGTAGCCGGTGAGGATGCGCAGCGGGTCGGGCCGGCGGGACTCCGCGTCCGGCTCCGGCCCGTTCACCATGTGCCCACGGAAGACCGGGAGTTCGATCCCCTCGACGACTTCGGTGGGCTTGGAGCGGGGCTTGGCGAACTGTCCGGCGATGCGGCCCGCGCGGACGACCGGCTTTCCGGTGCGCAATCCGAGCGTCCCGGCGAGCAGATCGAGCAGCGCCGACTTACGCGCGACATGTTGACGTGTACATTCCTGCGGATCCTCGGCGCAGTCCCCGGACTGCAGCACCAGCGCTTCGCCGGTCGCCACTTTTCCCAGCAGGGTGCGCAAGGTGGCCAGCTCGTCGGGCTGGACCAGGGCGGGACGCGAGGCCAGCGCCTCGCCGACCCGGCTGACCTGGAGGAGGTCGCTCCATTCGGGTTGATGCAACGCCCCGCGGATACGAATCTCCCGTATGACGTCTTCCACGACGTACTCCGATCCGGCGGTGGATTTCTTGAATTGTCAGGTGGGTATTCCGGTGCGCTTGATTTCCGGCACCGGGATTCCGAGCGCGCGCAGCTGCTGGAACGGGTTCATGAACTCGCGCTGCAGCTTGATCCGCCCGTTCTCCAATTCGAACGAGTGGAGGAAGTGGTTCTCGTAGTAACCGTCCGGGTAGTCGCCGAAGAGGATCTTCCCGCGGCCGTCGCACTCGACCCAGAAGCGGTTCGGGTCCTGGGTCTCGAAGATCTCGACGTTGTACCACTCCCAGTCCGGGAAGCACTTCAGCGACCAGACGGCGTGCTCACCCAGGCGGTCCCGGCCGTGCGTGGCGACCGGGGAGCCGGTGTCGGTGGTCCAGAGGCCGCCGACGCCGTCCTCGGTGAAGAGCTCGTGCCGGCGCAGCCGGTCCTGGCCGAGGGTCCGCATGTACCGCTCGACGGTGGCCCGGTTGAGGCGGCGCAGCTCGGTCTCGTCGGCGAATCCCTGCGGGCTGGCGGATTCAGGCACAGTCGTATCCCCTGTTTGTTATTCGAACGAGTGAATGAGCAAGCAAGCGATCTTGTTGAATCCTGCCTCACCGGCAGATGCTTCCGCAACAGCGACCTATGAACTAACTGTGAAGGTTCGATCGCCACAACGCCGTCCGGGGGTGGCCGAAAACCGTCCGGCAATAAAAAAACGCTTGTTCTGCGACCTCACCTTTGAAAGGCGTGGGGCCAATGTTCTCGGAATCCGGTATTCCGCTGAACAGCGCCCGCCCCGGGGTTCGGGACGGGCGCCGGAGTGCGCGGAGGGGCTCTGGCCGGTCAGCCGACCGGCACGGCGGAGCCGCCGCGGCGGCTCGTGAGGTGGCCGCGGAGGGTGAAGCCGGGGGCGACGGCATCGGCCGGATCCAGCACCACGCCCCGGTCAAGGAGCTGTCGCGCCGCCAGGTGGTCGGTCGGCCGGTTGACCGACTCCACCGCCTGCAGCTCACCGCCGCGGAACAGCAGCACCGAGAACGCCTCGGGATCCTCACCGAGCACCACCTCGGTGTCGTGCCCCTCGTCCAGGCCGGCGATCTGCACGGTGGTCGCGAACTGGTCGCTCCAGAACCACGGCAGTTCGGCGTAGCCGCGTCCGGTGCCGGTCAGCCGCGCGGCCACCGCCTCGGCGTGGCCGACGGCGTTCTGCACCGACTCCAGCCGCAGCCGGTTGCCCGAGCGCACCTGCGGGAACGCCGCGCAGTCGCCGATCGCCGAGATGTGCGGGTCGCTGGTCAGCAGGTGGGAGTCGACGGCGATGCCGCCGCTCACCCGCAGGCCGGCCGCCGCCGCCAGGCCGGTGCGCGGGATCACCCCGATCCCGGCCAGCACCAGATCGGCCGACAGCCGGTTGCCGTCGGCCAGTTCCACCGAGGCGACCCGGCCCTGGTCGTCGCCGTGCAGCGCGGCCACCCCCTGACCGAACAGCAGCCGGCTGCCCTCCCGCCGGTGCAGCCGGGTGAAGTGCTCGGCGGTGCGGGCGGAGACCACCCGGGCCAGCGGACGGTCGAGGGCCTCGACCACCGTCACCTCGCAGCCCGCCCGCCGGGCGGCGGCGGCGAACTCCAGGCCGATGAATCCGGCGCCGATCACCACCACCCGCCGGGCCGCGCCGAGCGAGGACCGCAGGGCGGCGGCGTCCTGGGCGGTGCGCAGCGTGTGCACCCCGCGCAGCCCGGACCCCGGCACGCCGAGCGTGCGCGCGGTGGCCCCGGTGGCCAGCACCAGGTGGCCGTAGTCGAACACCGAGCCGTCGGCGAGGCGGACCGTGCGGGCCGCCGGGTCGACCGCCGTCACCGAGCCCGCGACCAGTTCGATCGACTGGCGCGCGTAGTAGCTCACCGGTCGCAGCCACAGCTGGGACTCGTCCACCTCCCCCTTGAGGTAGGCCTTCGACAGCGGGGGTCTCTCGTAGGGGAGTTCGTCCTCCGCGTCGATGAGGACCAGTCTCCCCCCGAAGCCGTGCTCACGCAGCGAGGCGGCCGTCTGGTAGCCCCCCTGGCCGGCTCCGACGATGACGACCGACGAGGGGTGACCGAGTTCGGGGCGCTCCGGCGAGGGGCCCGTCGCGAAGGCCATCACTTCTGCCGCTCGGGCAGGTGCACGATCAGGCCGTCCAGCGCTTCGGTCACCGTGAGCTGGCAGCTGAGCCGGCTGTTGGGGCGGCGCGGGCAGGCGGTGAAGTCCAGCATGTCGTTCTCGTCGGGCTGGATCGGCTGCGGCTTGTCGCGCGTCGACTCGTCGACGTAGACGTGGCAGGTGGCGCACTGGAGGTTGCCGCCGCACTGGGCGACGATGCCGTCGACGTCGTTGAAGACGGCGCCGCGCATGACGCTGGTGCCGACCGGTACGTCGACGGTGCGCTCCGTCGTGTCGACGGCGACGTAGGTGATCTTGGGCATGACGGGACTCCTCGGTGGCGCCCGGGCGCGCGCGAGGGCGCGCCGGAACAGGGCACCGGTCACGTGACGAAAGGGAGGAAGGACGGCGCCGCCGGTGGTCGGTGCGGAGCATGCCGCTCCCACCAACCCGCCATCTCTTACCGGCCGTTCGGACACGCGAAGCCCTTGGCCAGGAACACGGCAGCGCGTTCGAGCGTAGCAAAGGACCCTGGCGCACGCCAGGATCGATCACCGGGGCCCGCGCCGTCAGGTCCGCGCCCGGAGCATCCTCGGATCCGGCCGCCGGTGCGTCATGAGCGGCCTGCTGACCGTGAACTCCCGGAACCGGCGGGCCGCCTCGGACTGGTAGGCCTCGCGGTTCCAGACCAGGGTGAGCACCCGGTAGCAGTTCGGGGCCTCCACGTGCACCCAGGCCACCGGGACATGGGTGTCGGTGCCGGCCAGCCGGGACATCGCCGGGATCAGGCCGATGCCCAGGCCGGTGCTGATCATGTCCTGGCTGGCCCCCGGCTCGTCGCCCTCGCAGGACAGCCTCGGGGAGATCCCCTCGGTCGCGAACAGCCGTTCCAGCAGGGCGCGTTGCCAGTGGCCCCGCCGGGTGGTGACGAACGGCTCGTCGGCGATCTCGGCGATGGTCACGCTCTCCCGGCCGTCCAGCCAGTGCCCGCGCGGGACGGCCAGCAGCACCTCCTCGCGCAGCAGCTCGACGGACTCCAGGTCCGGTCCGGTCAGCGGTTGCGAGGCCACGCAGAAGTCGACCTCCCCGGCCCGCAGCTGGCGGTCCATCTCGGACACGGTGGACTGGAAGAGCCGCACCTCGGCGCCCGGGTAGGCGGCCCGGAAGCCGCCCATCAGATGGGTGACGGTCAGCAGCGTCTCGGAGGCGACGCCGACCCGGCCGAGCCCGGTCTCCCGGGCCTCCCGCAGCGCCCGGCGGCCATCGTCGAGCTCGCTCAGCGCGCGGTCGACGTGGCGCAGGAACACCGCGCCGTACTCGTTGAGCCGGATCCGCCGGCCCTGCCGGTCGAAGAGCGGGGTGCCCAGCTCGGCCTCCAGCCTGGCGATGGTGCGGCTGAGCGAGGGCTGGGCGACGTTCAGCTCCTCGGCGGCGCGGCTGATGTGCTCAAAACGGGCGACGGTCCGGAAGTGGCGCAGTTGCAGCAAATCCACGGTTCACCTCTGCTCATGCCTGACGGGCTATCGGCACATAGCAAAACCGGTCTTGGAACGCATAAGCAATCCCGCCTAACGTCATCGGTGGGGTTCGTCGCAGCGGGTGGCGGGCAGCGATGTCCGTCACCCGCTCACGCGAGGCGAGGAACCCGTCCGCTTCCTCCTCTCCCCTTCCCTTCCGCTCCCCTGCCCCCTCATCCGTCCGCCGACCCGGAGGCCAACCGCCCCCCAGGAAGGTCGCATCATGAGCGCTGCGGATCTGGCCCGACTCCAGTTCGCGGCCACCACCAGCGTGCACTGGCTCTTCGTCATCCTCACGATGGGGCTGGTCCCCATGGTGGCGTTCATGCACACCCGGGCCGCGTACACCCGCGACCCCGCCACCCGCGCGGTGCGCGAACGCATGACCCGCTTCTGGGGCCAGCTGTACGTCATCAACTACGCGGTCGGCATCGTCACCGGCCTCGTCATGGAGTTCCAGTTCGGACTCAGCTGGAGCGGACTGAGCAAGTTCGCCGGCAACGTCTTCGGCGCCCCGCTGGCCCTGGAGACGCTGATCGCGTTCTTCGCCGAGTCCACCTTCCTCGGCATGTGGATCTTCGGCTGGGGCCGGATGCGCCGCAGCGTGCACGTGGCGCTGATCTGGCTGGTCGCCCTCACCGCGTACGCCTCGGCGTTCTGGATCCTGGTCGCCAACGGCTTCCTGCAGCATCCGGTCGGCTACGAGGTGCGCGACGGCGCCGCCTACCTGACCGACTTCGTCGCGCTGATCACCAACGCCAACGCGCTGGTCGCGCTCGGCCACATCGCGCTCGCCGCGCTCACCACCGGCGGCATCTTCGTCGCCGGCATCAGCGCCTGGCACTTCGCCAAGGGCACCCGGGAGACCGAGCTGTTCCGCAGCTCGCTGCGGCTGGGCGTCTGGGTGAGCATGCTCTCCTCGTTCTTCGTCATCATCGTCGGCAACCTGCAGGTCCCGGTGATCGAGCGGACCCAGCCGATGAAGGCCGCCATCCTCAAGGGCGGCGGCGTCGCCGAGGAGCAGGCCAGGCTGGTCGCCCAGCACGGCCCCGGGGACTACGTGCCCTGGGAAGGCTGGGTGAAGAACTCGATGGACCTGATGTCGATCCTCGGCAACACCGTCTCGACCATCACGTTCATCGCGGTCTTCCTGCTGCTGAAGGACCTGCTGGTGCGCAAGCGCTGGCTCGCCTACCTGATGACCGCGATCATCCCGCTGCCCTTCATCGCCTCCGTCGGCGGCTGGGTGGTGCGCGAGATCGGCCGCCAACCGTGGCTGGTCTACGGCGAGTTGACCGTCGACGACGCGCTCTCCAACGTCAGCACCGGAGCCCTGGCGGTGTCCTGCACGCTGTTCATCGCCATCTTCGTCGGCCTCGCCGCGACCAACTGGACGCTGATCACCCGCTTCGCCCGGCGCGGCCCGGACGGCGCCCAGCTCGGCGCCGGCGATCCGCTCGGCGACGACCTGCCCGACGCGGGCGGCGCCGACGACAAGCAGCCGGTCCCGGCCTTCTGAGCCCGACGACGGATCCCGCACCGAGATGCACTCCCCTGACGTGACGGAAGGTTGGGCTACATGAGCCTGGAGACCCTCTGGCTGGCCCTCCTCGGCCTGCTGCTCGCCGGCTACTTCGTGCTCGGCGGCTACGACTACGGCGTCCAGATGCTGTCCCCGCTACTCGGTGGCCCGGGCACCGCCCCGGGCCGGGAACCGGACCCCGCGGAACGCAACGCCGCGGAACGCAGGACCGCAGAACGCAGGACCGCCGAACCGGGCGCCGTGGAACGGAACGCCGCGCTCGACGCGATCGCCCCCTTCTTCCTCGGCAACGAGGTGTGGCTGGTGGCCTTCGCCGGCGCGATGTTCGGCGCCTTCCCGCACCTGGAGGGCAGCCTGCTCTCCGGCCTCTACCCGCTGATCGTGGCGATCCTGGCCGGCCTGGTGCTCGGCAACGCCGCCGTCCAGCTGCGCGGCCGCTCCCGCGGCCCCCGGGCGCTGCGCTGGTGGAACGCCCTGGTGGTGCTCGGCGGCGTGGTGCCCGCCGTGTGCTGGGGCATCGTGGTCGGCCTGCTGCTGCACGGCGTGCCGCGCCGGGCGGACGGCTCCTTCCACATCGGCTTCGGCGACGTGTTCGCGCCGTTCTCACTGACCTGCGGGGTGGCCACCGCGCTGCTCTTCGCCGGCCACGGCGCGGCCTTCATCGCACTCCGCTCCGAGCCCGAACTCGCCGTCACCGCGCGGCGGGTGGGCGCCACCCTGATCGCCGCGGCCGGTGCCGCGAGCGCCCTCGGACTGCTGCTGTCGCTGTTCGGGGCGGGGGCCTCGATGACCAGGACCGCCACCTCGGTGGTCCTGTTCCTGCTCGTCGCCGCCGCCGTCGCGGCCGGCTGGTGGTTCCTCGCCCGGGGCCGTGACGCCCTGGCCTTCACCGCCACCTGCGTCGCGACCGCGCTGCCGGTGCTGCTGATCGGGGCCGGCCAGTACCCGTACCTGCTGGCCGCCGAGTCCGGGGCGGGGATCACCGTCGACGACGCCGTCGCCGACGGGGCCACCCTGAAGCTACTGATCGGCTTCGGCGTGGTGATCTTCCCGCTGATCCTCCTCTACCAGGCCTGGAGCTGGTGGGCCTTCCGCGGCCGGACCGGGCTGCGCCACCCCAGCTACTTCTGACCACCGCCACCGCCGGTCGGCAGCCCACCGCTGCCGGCCGGCGGTCCTCCAGCCGGCTTCCGCGGCCCGGCCGCCACCCGACCGGCCCGGACGGGCCGCGGAAGCCCTCCGCACCGCACGCCGGGCACCGCCCCGGGAGGGAGCACGGGATGAAGCCGGCCGAACGCCGTCTGCGGCGCGAACTCCCGGTGGTGCGCCGCCACCTGACCACCTCCACCGCGCTCGCCCTGCTGGGCGCCGCACTCGTCGTCGCCCAGGCCGGCCTGCTCGCCGGCCTGCTCGCGGACGGCTTCGCGGGGCACCGCCCGGACACCACCGCCCTCGCCGCGCTCGCCGCCGTCCTCGCCCTGCGCGCCCTGCTCGCCTGGGCCCGCGGCGCCCTCGCCCAGCGCGCCGCCGCCGAGGCCAAACGCGCCCTGCGCGACCGCCTCACCGCCCGGCTCCGGGAGACCGGCCCGCGCCGGCTGACCGCCCGCCGGCACGGTGAGACGGCCACCCTGCTCACCCGCGGCCTCGACGCCCTCGACCCGTACCTCACCGGCTACCTGCCCACCATGGCCGCCACCGCCGTCGTCCCGCTCGTGGTCGTCGGCCGGCTCTGGTGGGCCGACTGGACCTCCGCGCTGATCATCGTGCTCACGCTGCCGCTGATCCCGGTGTTCGGCGCGCTGGTCGGGATGCACACCGCCCGCCGCACCGCCCGGCAGTGGCGGCTGCTCGCCCGGCTCGGCGGCCACTTCCTCGACGTCGTCGCCGGACTGCCGACGCTGCGCGCGTTCGGCCGCGAGCACCACCAGACCGGTGTGGTGCGGGAGATGGCCGACGCCCACCGGCGGGCCACCATGCGCACGCTGCGGGTGGCGTTCCTCTCCTCGCTGGTGCTGGAGACCGTCGCCACCCTGTCGGTCGCCCTGGTCGCCGTCCCGGTCGGCCTTCGGCTGCTGGCCGGCGAGCTGGACCTGCGCACCGCCCTGGTCGTGCTCTTCCTCGCCCCCGAGGCCTATCTTCCGCTGCGCGCCGCGGGTGCGGCGTTCCACGACAGCGCCGAGGGCATCGCGGTGGCCGAGCGGGTCTTCGCCGTCCTCGACGAGGAGGAGCCCGCGACGGGGCGCGCCGCCCCCGTGCCGGTCCCCGACGCCCGGAGCGCGCGGCTGCGCCTCGACGGGGTCACCGTCCACCACCCCGACCGCGCCGCGCCCGCCCTCGACGCCGTCTCGCTCACCGTCCACCCCGGCGAGCACCTCGCCCTGGTGGGCCCGAGCGGCGCCGGGAAGTCCACCCTGCTCGCCCTGTTCCTCGGCTTCACCGCCCCCGGCACCGGCCGGGTCCTGGTGGACGGCACCGACCTCGCCGCGCTCGACCCCGACGACTGGCTCGCCCAGGTCGCCTGGGTGCCCCAGCGCCCGCACCTGTTCGCCGCGACCGTCGCCGACAACATCCGCCTCGGCCGCCCCGACGCCACCGACGCCGAGGTCCGCGCGGCCGCCCGGGCCGCCTGCGCCGACGGCTTCGCCGAGGCGCTGCCGCAGGGCTACGACACCCTGCTCGGCGAGCACGGCGCCGGGCTCTCCGCCGGACAGCGCCAACGCGTCGCCCTGGCCCGCGCGTTCCTCAAGGACGCGCCGATCCTGCTGCTGGACGAGCCGACCGCCCACCTCGACCCGGAGAGCGAGGCCGCCGTGACCAGGGCCACCGCCGAGCTGATGCGCGGGCGCACCGCGATCGTGGTCGCCCACCGCAGGAGCCTGCTGCCGCACGCCGACCGGATCGTCACCGTCCGGGCCGGCGCTCTCGAACCCGCCCCGGCCACCGAAGAAGTGGTGCTCCTCCCATGACCAACCCCCCGGCCTCCCGCCCCACCGTCCGGCTGCTGCGCCATCTGCTCCCGCACTGGCGCCGGCTGCTGCCCGCCGTCCTCGCCGCCGCCGGCAGCGAGCTCAGCGGCGCCGCCCTGATGGCCACCGCCGCCTGGCTGATCACCCGCGCCGCCGAGCAGCCGCCGATCTCCGCCGTCGCCGTCGCCATCGTCGCCGTGCGCGCCCTCGCCCTCGGCCGCGGCACCCTGCGCTACGCCGACCGGCTGCTCGGCCACGACGGCGTGCTGCGCGCCGTCGCCGGCTTCCGCGCCCGGGTCTACGAGGCACTCGTCCCGCTCGCCCCGGCCGGCACCCCGGCGTTCCGCGGCGGCGACCTGCTGACCCGGCTGGTCGACGACGTCGACGCCGCCCAGGACCTGCTGCTGCGCGTGCTCGTCCCGGTCACCGCGGCCGCCCTGGTCGCCGCCACCGCCACCGGCACCGCCCTGGTGCTGCTGCCCTCCGCCGGCCTGCTGATCGGGGCGCTGCTCGCCGCGGCCGGCCTGCTGGTGCCCGCCCTGGTGCTCGCGCTGTCCCGCCGCGGCGGGCGGGCGGAGAAGGCCGCGCGCGCCGAACTCACCGCGCTCACCGTCGACCTGACCGAGGGCGCCGCCGACCTCGCCGCCTACGGCGCCCGCGGTCGCGCCCACCGGCGGGCCGCCGAGGCCACCGCCCGGATCGCCGCCCTGGAGCGCCGCGCGGCGCTCACCACCTCGCTCGCCTCCGCCGTGGTCCTGCTGTTCCAGGGCGCCGCCACCGTCGGCGCCACCTGGCTCGGCCTGCGCGCCCACGCCGACGGCCGGCTGCCCGCCGTCCAGCTCACCGTCCTCGCGGTGCTCGCCCTGGTCTCCTTCGACGCGCTGGCCGCGCTGCCCGCCGCCGCCCGCCGGCTGGCCGACGTCTGGGCCTCCGCCCGCCGGCTGGCCGACCTGATGGACGCCCCGGCCCCGGTCACCGACCCGGCCGACCCGGCCCCGCTGCCCAGCGACGGCCCGCTCGGCGTCGAGATCACCGACCTGCGGGTGCGCCACCGCCCCGACGGCCCCGCCGCCCTCGACGGGGTCAGCCTCCGTCTGCCCCCCGGCCGCCGGGTCGCCCTGCTCGGCGCGAGCGGCTCCGGCAAGTCCACCCTGATCGCCGCGCTGATGCGGTTCGTCCCCTACGAGAGCGGCAGCATCCGGGTCGGCGGCCGCGAACTGCGCGACTGCGCGGGCGCCGACGTCCGCCGGGTGATCACCGGCGTGACCCAGGACGCCCACGTCTTCCACACCACGATCCGGGCCAACCTGCGGCTGGCCCGCCCCGACGCCGCCGACGAGGACCTGCGCGAGGCCGCCCGCCGGGCCCGGCTGCTCGACTGGATCGAGTCGCTCCCCGACGGCTGGGAGACCATGCTCGGCGGCGACGGCGCCACCATGTCCGGCGGCCAGCGCCAGCGCCTGCTGCTGGCCCGCGCCCTGCTCGCCGACCCGCCCGTGCTCGTCCTCGACGAACCCACCGAGGGCCTCGACCCGGAAACCGCCGCCGCCGTCCTCGCCGACATCCTCGACGCCACTCGCGGCCGCACCACCCTCCTGGTCACCCACGACCACGCCGCCCTCACCGCCGCCGACGCCGTGCTCACCCTCACCGACGGCCACCTCGCCCCCGCCGGCTGACCTCGGGCGGGCGACGGGCGGGCGTACGGCCTCAGCCGGCGAGGTGCAGAAAGGGCTTGGCCACCGCGGCGTTGTCGAAGTGGAGCCGGGTCAACGGCGGGAACCGGAACCGCGCGTCGTGGCTGGAGCGGTCGACCGTCACCTGGAGCAGGTGGTGCGCGACGAGGGCGCCGACCGGCTCCTCCACCTCCAGCAGGTCCATCCCGAGCGTGCGGGCCGCGGCCTCCAGGTCGAACCCCCCGTCGCCGAGCCGGCAGAGCCTGATCAGCGCGTCCCGGTGCTCGGGCCGCAGCCGCCCGGCCGCGTGGTCCAGCCGCGCGCCGAGGTCGAACGGGCCGACCCTCAGCTCCTCGTGCACGCGGTGCTCCTCGGACAGCCGCTGGACGAGCTTGCGCACCCGCCAGGCCCGGCGGGCGAGCAGCTTCTCCCCGACGATCCTGATCGCCAGCGGCAACCGGTCGCACAGCCCGACCAGCCGGGCGCTGTCGGTCGGCTCGGCAGCGATCCGGTCCGCTCCGACGATCCCGGCGAGCAGGTCGACGCTCTCCTGCTCGGTCAGCGGCCCGAGTTCGATCGTGCTGTGCGCCGAGAGCCCGATCGGCCGGTTCCGGGCCGTGACGATCACCGCCGACTCCGGGTTCCCCGGGACGAGCGGGAGGACCTGGTCCACCGAGTCGACGTCGTCCAGGACGATCAGCAGCTTGCGCCCGGCCGTGGTGGTGCGCAGCAGCGTGGCCCGCTCGTGGGGGTCGGCGGGCAGGTCGGCGGGCGCGTGCCCGAGGGACCCGAGCATCCGGGCGATCGCGTCCTCGGGTCCGATCGGTCCGCCGACCCGGTCGTGCAGCGCCATGAACAACTGGCCGTCCGGGAAGCGCTCCTTGAGGGCGTGCGCGGCCTGGACGGCGAGCACCGACTTGCCGATCCCGGGCTGGCCGACGATCACCACCGTCCGGGCCGCCCAGCCTGCCGCGGGCGCGCCCAGAACGGACTCGACGTGTCCGAGCGCCTCCCGACGCCCAGTGAAGTCGGCGATGCCGGAGGGGAGTTCGCTCGGGGCGACGGCGGGCTGCGCGGCAGTGGGGGCGGTCCGCCGGCCGGTCTCGGCCGGGACGCAGTTCAGGATGTCCTGCTGGAGCTGCTGGAGCCGTCGGGACGGTTCGAGCCCGAGCTGCTCGACGAGGTTGCGGCGCAGTTCGTGGTAGGCCTCCAGGGCCAGCCCGGGGTTGTCGGTGCGGCGGCCGGCCTCCATCAGCAGCGCGCAGAACCCCTCGTGGGTCGGGTGCTGACGGGCCAGCGCCTTGAGCTCGCCCACCAGTTCGCGGTGCCGACCCAGTCGCAGGTCGATGCCCAGCCGCTCCTCCAGGATGGTGGTGCGCTGCTCCTCCAGCAGGCCGAGCTGGGCCGACACCCCCGGGCCGAACTCGATGTTGCCCAGCGGCGCGCCGCGCCAGAGGTCGAGCGCCTCGCGGAACACCGCGGCGGCCCGCAGATTCTCCCCGATGTCCCGTGCGCACAGCCCTTCGGCGACCAGCCGGCCGAACCGCCGGAGATCCAGTTGGCGGTCGGCGATCCGAATGCAGTATCCGCCCGGAACCGTTTCGATGAGCGGCGATCCGGTGACCTCGTTGATCGGCCCGAGCGCCGTCCTGAGTTGGTAGACATAGGTCTGGATCGTCTTCCTGGCCAGCTTCGGCGGCCATTCCCACAATTCGTTGATGGCGGATCTGAACGGCACCACCCGATTGGCGTGCAGCAGCAGCAGCGAGAGCAGCCGGGCCTGCATGGGGGCACGCGGGGTGATGTCGCGGCCCGCGCGCCGGACTTCCAGCGGGCCCAGCAGGGAGAAGTTGAGCGGTTCCGACGGACCCCCCGGGCCGGTGTCCCGGAATTCCCGATCAGGTCCGGCCGCGCGAGCGTACTCGTCCATCGGCACGATCCCCCCCTTGCTCCTCGGTCGTCTTTCCTCGTGGCAGGCCCCGTCCGCGCCGACGAGATAACTCGATCGCCATGCTAGGTCGGCCTGTTGACAACGGTCGATCGGAGCCCGCGACATCGCCGCCGGATTAGGCATCTAGGAATTCACCGGCCCGGAAAAAAGCACACAAACACAGTGAAAAGCGGCAGATCGCGCCGCCGGCCACCGGCCCGCGGGCTCGCCGCCCCCTGCGACCAGCGCGTTCGCCCGTCCTGACCGAGCCTTGGTCGCCACCTGGCCGAGGCTTTCCTGCCCTCAGGGCACGATCCTTCGTACGCATCACCCACGCTCCGCCCCGTCGGCTTCGGGTCGGAGCGGTCGAGGTGCTCCTGCGCTCACGTCCGGAAGATCCCGGGCGGCCGAGGTCCCGGCCAGTGCTGTCCGGGGCCGCCGGGCGCTCTCGTCTACGAAAGGTCAAGGCGCTCATGGCGACAATTCCCTTCTCTGGCAGGCCCGAATCCGGCGCGGAGCCGGTGGCCGTCATCGGCATGGGCTGCCGGCTGCCCGGCGGAGTCGACTCCCCCGAGCAGCTGTGGCAGCTGTTGGTGAACGGGCAGGACGCGATCGGCCAGGTCCCGGCCGAACGCTGGGAGCACTACGAGAAACTCGATCCGCGCAATGCGGCGGCGCTGCGCTCCACCACCTCGCAGGGCGGCTTCCTCGCCGACGCCGCCGCGTTCGACGCGGAGTTCTTCGGCGTCACGCCGCGCGAGGCCGAACTGATGGACCCTCAGCAGCGCATCGTGCTGGAGGTCGCCTGGGAGGCGCTGGAGAACGCCGGCCTGCCGCCGCACACGCTCGCCGGCACCGACGCCGCGGTGTTCATGGGCGTCGGCTCCGACGACTACGGCCGCCAGATGCTGGAGGACCTGCCCGCCATCGAGGCGTGGAGCGGCATCGGCGCCTCCATGTGCGCGGTCGCCAACCGCATTTCCTACGCCCTGGACCTGCGCGGCCCGAGCCTGATCGCGGACACCGCGTGCTCCTCGTCCATCGTCGCCCTGCACCTCGCCTGCCAGAGCCTGCGGACCGGCGAGGCCACCCTGGCGATCGCCGGCGGCGTGAACGTGATGGCCGGCCCCGGCCTCACCATGGTGCTGGACGCCGCGGGCGCCACCTCCTCCGACGGCCGCTCCAAGTCCTTCGACGCGGCCGCCGACGGCTACGGGCGCGGCGAGGGCGCGGGCGTCCTGGTGCTCAAGCTGCTCTCCGAGGCCCAGCGCGACGGCGACCGGATCCTCGCGGTGCTGCGCGGCACCGCGGTCAACCAGGACGGCCGGACGGCCGGCATCATGGCGCCGAACGGGGAGGCGCAGGAGTACGTCGCCCGGCAGGCGCTGCGGCAGGCCGGGGTGGCGGCGCAGAGCGTCGGCTACGTCGAGGCGCACGGCACCGGCACCCGCAAGGGCGACCCGATCGAGGTCGGCGCGCTCAGCCGGGTGTTCGGCGAGAACCGCGGCCCCGACGATCCCTGCCTGATCGGCACGGTCAAGCCCACCATCGGGCACCTGGAGGCCGGTGCCGGCGTCGCCGGGGTCATCAAGGCCGTCCTGGCGCTGGTCCACGGCCGGATTCCCGCCACCCCGAACATCACCGAGCTCAACCCGGACATCCCGTGGGAGACCTCGGGGCTGCGGGTCGTCACCGAGACCACCGAGTGGCCGGGCGGCGAGGGCCCGCGCCGGGCCGGGGTGTCCAGCTTCGGCTACGGCGGCACCGTGGCGCACGCCGTCCTGGAGCAGGCCCCGACCCCGGCCGCCGGGCGGTCCGCGACGGCCGAACCCTTCGACGGGGAACGGGTGTTCGCGCTCTCCGGCGTGACCGAGGCCGGGCTCAGGGCCAACGCGGCGAAGCTCGCCGACTGGCTGACCGGCGCCGGGTCCGAGGCCGCCCAGGCGGACGTCGCGCACACCCTGCTGCACCGCCGCTCGCACCTGGGCCGGCGCGCGGCCGTGGTGGCCGCCGACCGGGCCGGCCTGGTCGAGGCCCTGCGCAAGACCGCCGCCGGCGAGCCGGACCGGGCCGTCGTCGAGGGTGCCGCGTCGTCCGGACCGGCCCGGGACGCCGTCTGGCTGTTCTCCGGCCACGGCTCGCAGTGGCTCGGCATGGGCCGTGAACTCCTGGAGACGGACGCCGGGTTCGCCGCGGCGATCGACGAGGTGGAGGCGATCTACCGGGCCGAGATGGGCTTCTCGCCCCGCCGGGTGCTGCTGGAGGGGCCGCTGGACGAGACCCATGTGATCCAGCCGATGATCTTCGCGGTCCAGATCGGCCTGGCCGCCGCCCTGGAGGCCCGGGGCGTGCGCCCGGCCGCCGTGATCGGCCACTCGGTCGGCGAGATCGCCGCCGCCGTGGTCGCGGGGGTGTTCTCCCGCGAGGACGGCGCCCGGCTGATCTGCCGCCGCTCCGCGCTGCTGCGCGAGGTCGCCGGCCTGGGCGCGATGGCCCTGGTCGACCTCGCGTTCGACGAGGCCGACCGGGAGCTGGCCGGCACCCCGGACGCCGTGGCGGCGATCGCCGCCTCCCCCGGCTCGACCGTCGTCGCCGGGACCCCGCAGGCCGTCGCCGCGCACGCCGAGCGCTGGCGCGCGGCCGGGCGCACGGTGCGCGAGGTCGCGTCCGACGTCGCCTTCCACAGCCCGCAGATGGACCCGCTGCTCGACCGGCTGGTCGCCGCCGTCGCCGACCTGGTGCCCGCCGCGCCGCGCATCCCGGTGTACAGCACGGCGCTCGCCGACCCGCGCTCCACGACGGTGCGCGACGGGCACTACTGGTCCGCCAACCTGCGCAACGCCGTCCGACTGGACCGTGCCGTCGCCGCGGCGGCCGAGGACGGGCACCGGCTCTTCCTGGAGGTCTCGGCCCACCCGGTCATCGTGCACTCGGTGAAGGAGGCGCTGGCCGAGGCCGGCCACGACGACGCGTTCACCACCGGCACGCTGCGGCGCAACCAGCCGGAGGCCCCGGCTCTGCTGCTCGCCGTCGGCGCGCTGCACGCCCACGGCGCGGCCGTGGACCTCACGGCGCTCCAGCCCGACGGCACCCTGGTCGACCTGCCGACCACGGCCTGGCAGCACAAGCGGTTCTGGCGCACCCCCTCGACACCGGCGGGCAGCGGCTCCGGCCGGCACCGGATCGAGTCCAGCACCCTGCTCGGCGGCCGGCTGACCCTGGCCGGCGACTCCTCGGTGCGGCTCTGGCAGACCTACCTCGACCACGGCAACCGGCCCTACCCGGGAAGCCACCCGATCCACGGCGTCGAGGTCGTCCCCGCCGCGGTGCTCATCAGCACCTTCGCCGCCGCGAGCGAACACGGCGCGCTGACCGACGTGGACCTGCGGGTCCCGGTGGCCGTCACCGGGCCGCGCGACATCCAGGTGGTCGCCCAGGACGGGATGGTCCGGCTGGCCTCCCGCCCGACCGGCGACGGCGCCGAGGACGACGAGGGCCTCGGCTGGACCTCCCACGCGACCGCCCGGGCCGTCGCACCGGCCGCCGCGGCGGCCGTACCCGACCTGGCCGCGGCCCGCGCACGCTGCACCGAGGCGCTGCGGCCGGAGGCCGTGGTCGAACACCTCCACCGGGTCGGCGTCGCGGACGTCGGCTTCGACTGGCGGATCGTCTCGCTCGACCGCGGCGAGCGCGAGCTGATCGCCCGGGTCGCACCGGCGGGCGACGGCGAGGGGCGTTCCGACGCCTGGGCCTCGCTGCTGGACGCGATCCTCTCCTTCGCCCCGCTGCTCTTCGAGGGCGAGCCGACGCTGCGGATGCCGGCCCGGATCGGCCGGGTCGAGATGCCCGGACGGCTCGGTGGGCAGACGACGGTGCACGTTCGCCTCACCGACGCCCCGGACGGCGACACCGTCGAGGCCGTGGTGGTCGAGGACGACGGCACGGTGTCCGGGCGGCTGGGCGAACTGCGCTTCGGCAAGCTGGACGGCGACGCCGGGGCCGCGGTCAGCCCGCGCCGCCTGGTGCACCGACTCGCCTGGGAGCCCGTCGAGTCGGAGCCGGAGGGCGGCGCCCGACTGCGCGCGGTCGGCCTGCTCGGCGGCAGCCCGCGGGCCCGCGCCGCGATCGCCGCCGCGTTCGAGGCGGAGCGGGTGCGCCCGGTCGCCGTCGCCGACCTCGACGGACTCCCGGCGGCCATGGACGAACTCGGCCCGGACGACGCCCTGCTCGTCCTGCCGGTCGCCGAGGTCCCGGAGGGCGACATCGCCGGGACGGCCGTGGACAACGCCTGGCAGCTCGCCAGGACGGCCCAGCTGCTGGCCCAGGAGTACGGTGCGCCGGCCCCCCGGCTGTGGGGCGTGACGGTGGGCGCGCGCGAGAGCACCGCCCTCACCGACCTCGCCCAGGGCCCGCTGTGGGGTCTGGGCCGGATCATCGCCGGTGAGCAGCCGGAGCTGTGGGCCGGCCTGGTCGACCTCGACCCGACCGCCGCCGACCTCGGCGCCGGGCAGCTGGCCGACCTGGTCCGCACCCGGCCCGAACCGGACGTCTTCGCGGTCCGCGACGGCGCGGTGCTCGCCGCCCGGCTGGCCGAGCTGTCGGCCGAACCGGACCGCGCACCGCTCAACTGCCGCGCGGACTCCACCTACCTCATCACCGGCGGCCTCGGCACGCTCGGCACCGAGGTGGCGACCTGGCTGGCCGGCCGGGGTGCCCGGCGGATCGTCCTGGCCGGCCGGAGCGGGCTGCCGCCCCGCCACCGCTGGGACGCCCAGACCGAGCCCGAGACGGTACGGCGGATCACCGCCGTCCGTGACCTGGAGGCCCTCGGCGTCACCGTCCGGGTGCTGGAGCTGGACATCACCGACCAGGCCGCCGCGAAGATCCTCACCGAACCGGAGGCGCTGGGCCTGCCGCCGATCCGCGGCATCGTGCACGCGGCCGGTGTCCTCGACAACCGGATGCTGCACGGCCTGACCCGGCGGTCGCTGGCCGACGTCATGCGGCCCAAGGTGGAAGGCGCACTCGTCCTGGACGGGCTGTTCCCCGCCGGAACCCTGGACTTCTTCGCCCTCTTCTCGTCCATCGGCCTCCAGCTCGGGCTCACCGGCCAGGCCAGCTACGCCTCCGCCAACTCCTTCCTGGACGCGTTCGCCCGGCACCGCGCCGCGGCCGGCGCCGGCGACACCGTCAGCCTCGGCTGGACGTCCTGGCGGGCGATGGGCATGGCCGTCAACAAGGTGGTCGACGCCGAGCTGGCCGACCGGGGCGTCGGGGACATCTCGGTCACCGACGCCTTCCGGGCCTGGGAGTTCGCCAGCAGCTACCAGGAGCCCTACCTCGCCGTGCTGCGCACCGTCCGGCTGCCGGAGGGCACCGGGCCGCTGCCGATCCTCAGCGGCCTGGGAGAGCTCGGCCGCGCGGCCGGCGGCGGCCAGGACGGCGATCCGGCCGAGGAGTTCGGCGCCGGGCTCGCCCCGGAGCCGCTCCGGGAGCTGCTCGTCACCGAGGTCGGCCGCCAGGTCGGCGGTGAACTCCGGGTCTCCCTGGAGGAGTTGGACGTCAACCGGGCGCTCACCGAGATGGGCCTGGACTCGGTGATGACGATGACGGTGCGCCGGAGCCTGGAGAAGCGGTTCCGGCTCAGCCTGCCCGCGACGCTGCTCTGGAACCACCCGAGCGTCACCTCGGTGGCGGGCTACCTCGCGGAGCGGCTGATCGAGCAGCGTTCGGCCGCCGCCGAGGCGAACGAGCCGGAGCCGGCGACGGAGACGGCCCAGGAGCAGCAGCCGGAGCAGGAGCAGCAGCCGGTGGAAGCCGTCGCCGCCTGATCCTCCCCCCACCCGGCCGGGTCCGGCGGACCCCCGCCCCGCCGACGACCGCGCGGTGCGGCGGCGGTCCGCCGGCCCCGGCCCCGAACAGACCTGGAAGGAACCGAAGATGCGTCACGGAGCGACCGCCTGGCCACCCGAGCTCGCCGAGCTCTACCGGACCGAGGGCTACTGGCGCGGCCTGCCCCTGGGGCGGCTGCCCGAGCAGTGGGCCGCCCGGTACGGCGACCGGACCGCCCTGGTGGACGGCACCACCCGGATCACCTACCGGGAGCTGGCCACCCGGGTGGAATCGGCCGCCACCAACCTCACCGTGCTCGGCCTGGAGCCGGGCGACAACCTGCTCGTCCAACTCCCCAACTGCCACCAGCTGGTGCTGCTGGTCCTGGCCTGCGCCAGGATCGGGGTCGCGCCGGTCCTGCTGCTGCCCGCCCACCGCGAGCGCGAGCTGGTCGCGCTCGGCCGGCACACCGGGGCGGTGGCGCTGGCCACCACCGCCACCACCCGGGGCTACGACCACGCCGCACAGGCCCGCCGGGTCGCCGAGCAGGTCCCGAGCATCCGCCGCCTCCTGATAGCCGGCTGCGAGGAGGAGGCCGGCACCGAGACCGATCTCGACGCCCTGCTCGACTCCCCGCCGGTCCTGCCCGCCGCCCTGCCCGACCCCGACCCCTCGGACGTCGCCCTCTTCCTGCTCTCCGGCGGCACCACCGGAACCCCCAAGGTGATCGCCCGGACCCACAACGACTACGAGTACAACTTCCGCGGCAGCGCGGCGGTCTGCGGGTTCGACACCGGGACGGTCTACCTCGCCGCCCTCCCGGCCGCGCACAACTTCGTACTGGGCAGTCCCGGCGTGCTCGGCACCCTCGCCTCCGGCGGGCAGGCGGTGTTCGTCGCCTCGCCGTCGCCGACCGCGGTGTTCGACGCGATCAAGACGCACGAGGTCACCCACCTCGCCGCCGTCCCCGCCGTGCTGCGGCGCTGGATGGAGTCGGCCGAACTCACCTCGATCGACCTGCCCTCGCTCCGGGTGGTCCAGGTCGGCGGGGAACGGCTGGAGCCGGAGACCGTGCGCCGCGCCGCCCGGGTGCTCGACTGCCGGATCCAGCAGGTCTTCGGGATGGCGGAGGGCCTGCTGAACTACACCAGGCCGGACGACTCCCGGTGGGCCGTGGAGGAGACCCAGGGCCGCCCGATGAGCCCGCACGACGAGATCCGGGTGATCGGCGCGAACGGCGAGGAGACCGCCGCCGGCGAGCCGGGGGAACTGCTGACCCGCGGCCCGTACACCCCGCGCGGCTACTTCCGGGCGCCCGAGTACAACCGGACCGCCTTCACCGCCGACGGTTGGTTCCGCACCGGTGACGTGGTGCGCCGCGACGCCGCGGGCAACCTCGTGGTCGTCGGCCGCATCAAGGACGTGATCAACCGCGGCGGCGAGAAGATCGCGGCCGACGAGATCGAGCACCTGCTGGCGGAACTGCCGGAGATCGCCGACGCCGCGGTCGTCCCCTACCCGGACCCCGACCTCGGCGAGCGGGTCGGCGCCTTCGTGGTCCTGCGGGAGGGCCGCACCCTCACCACCGGGGAGGCCGTGCGGCGGCTCACCGCGAGCGGCATCGCCGCCTACAAGCTGCCCGAGCGGCTCTGGGTCGTCGACACCCTGCCGCAGACGGCGGTCGGCAAGACCGACAAGCAGGCCCTGCGCCGGCTGGTCGCCGACCGGGCCGCCACCCCGCAGTACCAGCACTGACCGCGCACGCGGTACCGGCGAAGCGCACCGGCGACCCGCACCGCCCACCTGCACCGCACCGAAGGAGCACACCGTGCCGCACCAGCTCACCTCGTCACCGTTCGACACCGATCTGTCGCGGCCACCCGCGAGCACCTGGACGGTGGAGTGCGAAAAGCCGGTCCGCTACCAAGTGGCCGTCACCCCCGGCGTCCTGGACTTCGACAACCCGGCGCTCGCCCGCGCCGGCGCGCCGGAGGGCGCGGACACCTCCCGCCGCTTCCTGGTGGTGGACGCCACGGTCGACCGGCTCTACGGCGACCGCATCCGCGAGTACCTCGACTTCCACCGGATCACCGGTCACCTGTGCGTCCTGGAGGCCACCGAGGAGAACAAGACCTCCGACGCCGTCTTCCGGATCTTCGACGAGCTGGACGCCTTCGGCATCGACCGGCGCCGGGAGCCCGTCATCGGCATCGGCGGCGGCGTCCTGCTCGACGTCGTCGGACTCGCCAGCAGCCTCTACCGGCGCAAGACCCCGTACGTGCGGGTGCCCACCACCCTGGTCGGCCTGATCGACGCCGGGATCGGCGCCAAGACCGGCGTGAACTTCGGCCGGCACAAGAACCGGCTCGGCACCTACGAGCCCCCGGCGGTCGCGCTGCTGGACCGCTCCTTCATCGCCACCCAGGAGGACCGGCAGATCAGCAACGGCCTCGCCGAGATCCTCAAGATCGGCCTGATCAAGGACCGGCGGCTGTTCGACCTGCTGGAGGAGCACGGCGCGACGCTGCTCGCCGAGCGGCTGCAGGGCCGCTCCGGTGAGAGCGAGGCCGCGGCCCGCGAGGTGCTGCGCCGGGCCGTGCAGGGAATGCTGGAGGAACTCCAGCCCAACCTCTGGGAGCAGACGCTGGAGCGCGTCGTGGACTACGGGCACTCGTTCAGCCCGTCGATCGAGATGGCCGCGCTGCCCGAGCTGCTGCACGGCGAGGCGGTCGCCGTGGACATGGCGCTGACCACCCTGGTCGCCGCCCGGCGGGGCCTGGTCACGCCGGCCGACCGCGACCGGATCATCGGCGTGCTGCGGACGCTGCGGCTCCCGGTCTGGCACCGCTTCTGCGAGCCCGGCCTGCTGTCCGAGGCGCTCGCCGAGACGGTCCGGCACCGGGACGGCGCCCAGCGGCTGCCGCTGCCGGTCGGCATCGGCTCCGCGGTGTTCGTCAACGACCTCACCGACGAGGAACTCGCCACCGCGGCCAAGGAACTGGCCGTCCTGGGCACGGCCGCCGACGGCGGCCGGGAGGGGGAAGCGACCCGATGAAGTACCAGAACCTCTTCCTGGGCGGGGTGGGCTCCCACTACCCCGAGCCCACCCCGGTCGACCGGGCGGTGGCCGACGGCCGGTACGACCCGGCGGTGCGCCGCCGGACCGGGCAGGTGAGCGTCGCCATCGCCGGCGAGCGGGACTCCCAGCCGGACATGGCGGTCGAGGCCGGCGCCGCCGCGCTGCGCCACTCCGGCCTGCGGGCGGAGCAGTTCGCCCTGCTGCTGCACGCGGTCGCCGGCTACAGCGGACTGGACGGCTGGAACGCGGCCTCCTACCTGCAGCACCGGGTGCTCGGTGGACACGGCGTCTCCTTCGAGGTCCACCAGCTCTCCAACGGGGCGGTCGGCGCCATGGAGCTGGCCGCCGCCTTCCTGGCCGCCGGCCCCTCGCGGGAGGCCGCGCTGATCACCGCGTCGGACCGCTTCGCAGAGCCGGTCTGGGACCGCTGGACGGCGAGCCCCGGCCTGGTCTTCGGCGACGGGGCGAGCGCGGCCGTGCTCACCCGCCACCCCGGGTTCGCCCGGGTGCTGTCGATCGCCACGGCCAACGACCCGGAGCTGGAGGGCATGCAGCGCGGGAACCTGGCGTTCCGGCCCAATCCGGATCCGGCCCACCACCCGGTCAACCTGAAGGCCCGCACCCTGGAGTTCGCGAAGCTGATCGGCCTGGACGAGATCACCGAGCGGATGGCCACCGGTCTGCGGCGGGCGGCGGAGACCGCGGCCACCGAGGCCGGCATCGCGATCACCGACGCCGACCACGTGCTGACCCCCAACTTCGGCCGGGAGCTGCTGCACGACGAGTGCCTGGACCCGCTGGGCGTGGCGCTGGAGCGCACCACCTGGCGGTGGGGCCTGCGCACCGGGCACGTGGGCGCGAGCGACCAGTTCGGCGCACTCGACCACCTGCGCCGCGAGGGCGCGCTCACGGCCGGGCAGCGGGTGCTCCTGGTCGGCGTCGGCGGCGGCTTCAACTGGACCTGCGCCGTGCTGGAGATCCTCGGCGAACCGGCCGGGGCCGGGCGGTGAGCCGGGCAGTGAGCCGGGCGGTGAGCCGGCCCGCGCTCCGCTGAGGGGAGGGCCGCGGACGTGGCCTCAGACGGCGGGCCAGGAGGCCATCGCCAGCTCGGCGACCGCCTCCAGGTCCGCCGTCGAGGCCCCGTCCCTGGCCTGCTGGGACATCCCCTGGACGACGGTCGCGTAGTAGACGGCCAGCGCGTGGGCGTCCGTCCCCGCGGGGAGGCGCCCGGCCGCGACGTCCGTCTCGACGCGCTCCCGGAAGCCGTCCAGGTTGGAGCGCCGCAGCTCCCGCATCGCGTCGGCCACGTCGTCGTCCTTCGGGGAGACGTTGGTGGTGGCACTGATCACCAGGCAGCCGGCCGGGTGCTCGGGATCGGTGTAGACGGCGGCCGCCTCGCGCAGGACCCGGGCGAAGGCCTCGCGGGCGGTCGCCTCCTCCTGGAGGGCGACCGCCACGAAGCTCCCGAAGCTCTGCCCGTACGTCTCGACGACCTCGTCGAAGAGCGTGCGCTTGTCCCCGAAGGCGGAGTACAGGCTCGGCGCGTTGATCCCCATCCGCTTGGTCAGCTCGGCGACCGAGGTGCCCTCGTAGCCGTACTGCCAGAACAGCATGGTGGCCTGCCGGAGCGCGGCCGCACGGTCGAAGGTGCGGGGTCTTCCTCGGGCCATGGTCGTCCACCTTTTTTGTACTGTTCGCTAAGGAAGGTAATGGCATGGTTGCACAGATGCTGCCCGCGCCGCCCGTGCGCAGTTGGTACGCCACGGTGCTCTGGTGGGACCTCACGGACTCCGCGATGACCGTCGAGTCGCTGCTCGGGCGGTTGCGCCAGGGCCCGGAGCCCTCGCCGGAGGGCGACGGCGCCGGCCGCTGGCTGTGGGACCGGGCGGGAAACCGGTGGGGACGCGTGGTGCTCTGGGACCCGCTGGAGGGACGGGCACGGCCCGACGACTGCCCGGCCACCGAGCTGATCGGCTACCCGCCGACCGACTGCTGGTCCTTCGAGCTGGAGGCAGGCCCGTCCCCGGGCGTGCCCGAGGGCCTCGCGGCCGGTCAGGAGGCCGGCGGCCGCTCGCCGGGGGTGTAGCGCAGCCGGGCGACCACGGTCGCCGTCCGCCCGTCGATCGAGGCCAGGTCCAGCGCCTGGCCCATCTCCCGGTCGAACAGGTCACGGGCCTGGCGGGCGGTCTCCTTGCCCTGCTCGGTGATCCGGGCGAGCACGCCGCGCCGGTCGGTCTCCGAGACGCCCCGGCTCACCAGGCCCTGACCCTGGAGCCGCGCCACCAGACGGCTGGCCGAGGACTGGTTCAGACCGAGCGCCTCGGCGAGCTGCTGGATGCGCAGCCCCTCGGGCTCCGCGGCGGCCAGGGCGTTGAGCGTCTGGAACTCGCTGAGGCTGATCCCGGCCTCACGGGTGAGCCTGCGGTCCACGGTGGTACCCACCTCGGCGACGAGCACCGCCAGCTGGTTCCACAGCTCGATGTCGCTCTCGCGTCGCTGTCCCATGGACGACCTCTTACCTCTCCGGCGGCTCCGGCACGCCCTGGCGTACCGCTCCGCTGCGGGGCCGCCGTCCACCCTATGCATTCACATGCAGTTCCGAGGCAGCAGGAAACGGACATCAACAGTACCGCAGGACAACCGGCCGGTGCAGTGCGCGCGGCGCCCGCCCGGCCGGCGGCCCCGGCCGGTCACACCGACAGCAGCAGCTTCCCGCGCACCCCGCCGGCCTCCAGCCGGGCGTGCGCCGCGGCGCCCTCGGCGAGCGGCAGGACGCCGGCGATCCGCAGCGTCAGCACGCCCTTCTCGACGAGACCGGAGACCTCCGCGAGCCGCTCCCCGTCCTCCCTGGCGAAGCAGGTGGACACGGTGATGCCGCGCTCCGCCGCCGGCGGGTCGGGCACGTACACCGTGACCGCCCGCCCGCCGTCGCGCACCGCGCCCAGCACCCGGCCGGGATCGCCGGTGGTCGCCAGCAGCGCGTCCGCGACACCGGCGGGCACCGGGGCGTCCGCCGGGAGCACCTCGGCCGCGCCGAGCTCCCGGGCCAGTCGCTCGTCCCCGGGCCGCACATGGGCGATCACCCGCAGCCCCAGCGCGCTCGCGAGCTGCACGGCGAACCCGCCGACCGCGCCCACCGCGCCGCTGACCAGCAAGGTCGAGCCGGGCTCCGGCGCGAGCTGCTCCAGCGCCTGGTGCGCGGTGAGCCCCGCCAGCGGCAGCGCGGCCGCGTCGACCAGGTCCGTGTTCCCGGGCGCGAGCGCGGCGGCGGACGCGTCGAGGACGACGTACTCGGCGCAGGTGCCGATACCGGTGGCCAGCTGGCCGATCATCGCGATCACCCGGTCGCCGGCGGCGAACCGGGTCACCCCGCTGCCGAGCGCCTCCACCGTGCCGGACACGTCCCAGCCCGGCACCAGCGGGAGCGGGTGGCCGATGTGCTCGGCCAGCGCGCCGGAACGGGTCAGCAGATCGACCGGGTTGACCGCGGCGGCGGCCGTGCGGACCAGGATCTGCCCCGGTCCGGGCTCCGGCACGGGCAGCTCGGAGAGGGTGAGCACCTCGGGGCCACCGTAGACGGGGATGACGAGCGCGCGCATCGGCGAGTCCTTCCAGGAGAGAGCGATCCGGAGTGCGGATTGCATGCAGTAGCAAATACTTAGCGAGGGTCGCGAGCCTGTCAACCGCGCATAGCCATGGACTTTTGTTCGACTAATTGCTTGCAAATGCATGAACTTGCTGACTATGTTGGCCCCGTCGTCACCGATCAGCACCCCGGGAGGTACCCACGATGTCCAAGGCGCCAAGACCGGACCCCGCGGCGGTCCGCGGCAGCCGGCTGCCGTCCCTGACCGGACTGCGCTTCATCGCCGCCGCGATGGTCTTCCTGCACCACGGGATCTGGGTGAACCTCTTCGCCGACACCGGCTTCGCCGGCCTCTACCACGACCTCTTCATCAACGCCGGGCACGTCGGAGTGTCGTTCTTCTTCGTCCTCAGCGGCTTCGTCCTCACCATGGCCCAGCGGCCGGGGGACACCCTGCGGGGGTTCTGGCGGCGCCGGCTGGTGAAGGTCTACCCGAACCACGTCGTCGGCTTCCTGGTCGCGCTGGTGGTCATCGGCCAGAGCGTCCAGTGGAACCAGGTCCTGCCGAACCTCCTCCTGGTGCACTCCTGGGTGCCCAGCTACGACGTGCTCTTCAGCGCCAACCCGCCGAGCTGGTCGCTGGCCTGCGAGGCCTTCTTCTACTTCGCGTTCCCGTGGCTGGCCCGCTGGATCGGGAGGATCCGGGCCGACCGGCTGTGGTGGTGGGCGGGCGGCGTCGTCGCCGCCGTGGTCCTGGTGGCCGTGGCCGCCCAGGTCCTGCTGCCGACGACCCCGGGCATGGCCGACGGCCAGCCGATCGGGCTCTACCAGTTCTGGGCGGTCTACGCCCTCCCGCCGGTCCGGGCGCTGGACTTCGTCCTCGGCATCGTCATGGCGCGGATCGTCCTCTCCGGCCGCTGGATCGCCATCGGCCCGCTGACCGCGGTGATCGCCTTCGTGGCCGCGTACGCGCTGGCGATGCGGCTGCCGTACGTCTACGGGCTCGACGCGGCCACCCTCGTCCCGCTCGCCCTGATCGTTCCGGCCGTGGCGGCCGGCGACCTGGCCGGGAAGCGGACGGTGCTGCACAGCCGTCCGGCGATCTGGCTCGGCGAGATCTCCTTCGCCTTCTACCTCCTGCACGTCCCGCTGCTGATCTGGCTCCGCGCCCGGCTGGGGGCCAGGCTCTTCGACACCCCCCAGGCGCTCGCCCTGCTGCTCCTGGGCCTCGCGATCACCGTGGTGGCCTCCTGGCTGCTCCACACGCTGGTCGAGCAGCCCATGATGCGGCGGTTCAGCCGCCCCCGCCGGACGGCCCCGCCGGCCCCGGACGCGCCGGCCCCGGCCCTGGCCGCGGCCCACGACAACGGCCGGTGAGGACCTCCGCACCGCGCGGAACCCGGCCCGACCACAGCTTCCCCGTCGCTCCATCCAGGTTCGCCACCCAGCGCAAAGGAAGAAGAACATCATGACCAGCTCACTCTCCCGCAGACGGTTCATGGCACGGTCGGCCGCGATCGGCGGAGCGACCGCGGCTGCGGGGCTTGCGGGGGGCATCGCAGTCGCCGACACGACGTCGGTCGCGACGATCACGACCGATCCGGTGTTCGGACCGGTGACGGTCCTTCCGGCCGACGGCCGCTTCCCCGACGTCCGCACCGGCGCCAACCAGCGGTTCGTCGGGACTCCCGACTACGTCCGGCTGACCGGCACCACCGCCCAGGTGGTCGCGGCGGTCCAGGAGGCCGTCACCGCCGGCAAGCGGGTCGCGGTCCGCAGCGGCGGCCACTGCTACGAGGACTTCGTGGCCGGTTCGGACGTGAAGGTCGTCATCGACATCTCGGAGATGAACGGGATCTCGTACGACAGCACCCGGCAGGCCTTCGAGGTCGAGGCCGGCGCCCGGCTCGGCCAGGTCTACGACAAGCTGTACAAGGGATGGGGCGTCACGGTCCCCGGCGGGGCCTGCCCCTCGGTGGGCATCGGCGGCCACCTGCCGGGCGGCGGCTACGGCGCGCTGTCCCGGCAGTACGGCCTGATCGTCGACTACCTCTACGCCGTCGAGGTGGTGATCGTGGACGCCTCCGGCACCGCCCGGAGCGTGATCGCCACCCGGAACCCGGGCGATCCGCACCGCGAACTGTGGTGGGCCCACACCGGTGGCGGCGGCGGGAACTTCGGCATCGCGACCCGCTACTGGCTGCGCTCGCCGGACGCCACCGGCACCACCAGCAGCACCAACCCGGCCACCCTGCTGCCCAAGCCGCCGTCCACGGTGTGGATCAGCACGGTCAACTGGGCCTGGTCCAGCCTGTCCAAGGCCGCGTTCACCCAGCTGATGACCAACTACGGCCAGTGGCACGAGGCCAACAGCGGGACCACCTCGCCGTACTGCGCGATGTTCAGCGAGCTCAAGCTCCCGCACCAGTCCGGCGGATCGATCACCCTCACCGTCCAGATGGACGCGACGGGCGCCAACAGCCAGCAGATGCTGGACAGTTACATCGCGGCCGTGGGTGCCGGCGTCGGCGTCGCCCCGGTGGTCGTGGAGGAACGGCTCGTCCCCTGGCTGCACGCGACCCAGTGGGGCGGATTCACCGGGCCCGACCCGACGTACCGCTTCAAGGGCAAGCCCGGGTACCAGCGCAGGGCCTTCACCGCCGTCCAGATCGACGCGATGTACCGCAACCTGACCCGCACCGACTACTTCAACCCCGGTGCGCTGATGCTCATTTCGGCATACGGCGGCCAGGTGAACCGGTGGTCCTCCACCGACACCGCGGTGGCCCAGCGGGACTCGATCCTCAAGGTCCAGTGCGCGGCGCTGTGGACGGACCCCGCCCAGGACGGCGTCCACCTGGCGTGGCTGCGGCAGTTCTTCCGCGAGCTGTACGCCGAGACCGGCGGTGTGCCCGGCCTGAACGTGGCCACGGACGGCATGTTCATCAACTACGCGGACACGGACGCCCGTGACCCGCAGTTGAACACCTCGGGCATCCCCTGGCAGCGCCTGTACTACAAGGACAACTACCCGCGCCTGCAGCAGGTCAAGGCCGTCTACGACCCCAGGAACGTGTTCCGGCACGGCCTGTCGATCGAGCTGCCGGTCTGACCCCGGCTCGGCCGGGAGCCCGGGCTCCCGGCCGACCTTCCCCAACTTGCTTGCGATTGCATGTAGCGACCGCTACATTAATCACATCGCCCACCACGAACGGAAAGGCACCGAATCACCATGACCGCCACCAAGAAGCTCGCCGGCAAGACCGCCCTCGTCACCGCCTCCTCGCGCGGCATCGGCCGGGCGACCGCCCTGCGCCTGGCCGCCGACGGCGCCCAGGTCGCGGTCAACTACCACAGCGACGCCGAGTCCGCCCAGGCCGTCGTCACCGCGATCGAGTCGGCCGGCGGCCGGGCCATCGCGATCCAGGGCGACATCGGCGTCCCGGCCGACGTCGAGCGGGTCTTCAAGGAGACCGTCGCGGCCTTCGGCTCGCTGGACATCCTGGTCAACAACGCCGGCATCGGCGCCATCGGCGCGCTCGCCGAGGTCGGCTCGGACCTCCTCGACCGGGTCATCGACGTCAACTTCAAGGGCACGTTCTACGCGATCCAGCAGGCCGCCCGGCTGCTGAACGACGGCGGCCGGATCATCAACATCTCCACCGGCTACACCAAGCAGCCGTTCCCCGGCTTCGGCGTCTACTCCGCCACCAAGGCCGCCGTCGAGGCGCTCGGCCTGGCCGCGTCGAAGGAGCTCGGCGCCCGCCAGATCACCGTCAACTCGGTGCTGCCGGGCCTGGTCAACACCGACCAGACCGCCCCGATCCGCGACCAGTTCCCGGCCGTCGCCGGCATGACCCCGCTGGGCCGGGTCGGCGAGCCCGAGGACATCGCCGACGTCATCGCCTTCCTCGCCTCCGAGGACGCCCGCTGGATCACCGGCCAGGTCATCGCCGCCGCCGGCGGCCTCGCCTGACCGCTCCCCGCAGCACCGGCACGCACCGCGGCCCGGTCCCCCGGAACTTCCGGGAGACGGGCCGGTCGCATGCCTGGGGCGAGGGCAGGGGAACGCCGATCGTTCCGGCCTACGCCCGAGTGGGCCGCCAGGGGCTCGAACCCTGAACCTACGGATTAAAAGTCCGCAGCTCTGCCAATTGAGCTAGCGGCCCGTGGCCCGGCCGGGGTGGTGGCGGGCCGCCGTGATCCTACCCGGTGGGGTCGGGCTCACGCGTGGCTGTCCGGTGGGTGGTTCGTGCGGTGGGCGGTCGGTGGGCGGTCGGTCCAGTGGGCGGTGCGGACACGGCGGAGCCAGGCCTCGGCGGGGCGGTCGTCGGGGCGGTCGGGCAGGACGCCGGGGCGGTCGAGGCGCTCGGTGGCGGCGGCGAGCAGGCCCTCGGCGCGGGCCGGGTCGTCGGCGATGCGCTCGCCGAGGTCGCGGACGCGTTCGGGGTCGGGCAGCCGGACCAGGTTGTGGCCGGCCCCGTGCAGATGGACGGCTTGTTCGAGCAGGCGGACCAGGTGGCGGGCGTGCTTGGCGGCGCGGGCGCGGGTGGCCGGATCGGTGGTGTCCCGGGTCCGCAGCTTGCGCAATTGCTGGGTGGCGTAGCCGAGGTAGGCGGTGCGCACGGCCCCGGCGCTCAGGAAGGAGCGGCGGATCGCGATCAGCTCCTCGCCGAGCGGGGTGCGCACCTCGTAGAGGTCGTCGGGCAGCCAGACCAGTTCGGAGGCGGTGGGGTTGCAGCGCAGGGCCAGCCGGCACCACTTGGCGGCCTCGTGCAGGGTGCGGTCCGGGGCGGTGGTGACCTGGGACTCGACCGGGGGCCGCAGGCCGTGGAAGTCCTCGGTCGGGGCGGCGAACAGGCCGAGCCGGTCGAGGTCGGAGCCGGCGTGCGCCAGGCCGTAGGCGGTGGAGCCGACGATGCCGGAGAGCAGCACGGTGCCGGGGGTCGGCGCGGTCGGCGGGGTGGACATGGCGGGACTCCTCTCGTCGGCCGGTCCGGAGGAACGAGTCTGCCGGGCGGGGCCGCGCCGGGCGAGCGATTTCCCGGGGCCCGGGCCGGGGCGCGGCGGGCGGGTAGGGTGCGGAGCATGTCGACAACGAACGGTTCCGCGCAGCCCGACGTCGTTCTGATCACCGGTGCCGGGCGCGGCATCGGCGCCGCCACCGCGCTGCTGGCCGGGCGGCGCGGCTACCGGGTGTGCGTCAACTACCGGGCGGACGAGGCCGCCGCCGCCTCCGTGGTGGACGCGATCCGGGCCGACGGCGGCACCGCGCTCGCCGTCCGGGCGGACGTCACCCGCAGCGCCGAGGTGGCCCGGCTGTTCGACACCGTCGACGCCGAGCTCGGCCCGCTCACCGCCCTGGTGAACAACGCCGGCACGCTGGAGCGGCAGAGCCGGCTGGAGGACATCGACGAGGAGCGGCTGAACCGGATCTGGGCCGCCAACATCACCGGCCCGTTCCTGTGCGCCGCGCAGGCCGTCCGCCGGATGTCCACCCGGCACGGCGGGCGCGGCGGCGCCATCGTCAACGTCTCGTCCGCGGCCTCCCGGCTCGGCTCGCCCAACGAGTACGTGGACTACGCGGCGGCGAAGGGGGCCGTCGACTCGATGACCCGCGGGCTGGCCCTGGAGGTCGCGGCCGAGGGCATCCGGGTCAACGCCGTGCGTCCGGGCCTGATCCACACCGACATCCACGCCCTGGGCGGCGAGCCCGGCCGGGTCGACCGGGTCGCACCCGCTCTGCCGATGCGCCGCGGCGGTCGGCCCGAGGAGGTCGCGGAGGCGATCCTCTTCCTGCTGTCGCCGGCCTCCTCGTACTCCACGGGCGCGTTCCTGGACGTCTCCGGCGGCCGCTGAGCAACACGGGGAACAGGACCTCCGGCGAAGATCGAAAGGACCGGCCTCTTCCTTCCCCTGGCCCGGTCCGCGACCGTACGGTGGTGGCCATGACCGACGACGTGCAGTCCGCCTTCATCGACATCCCCGGCGTGCGCAACTTCCGTGACGCCGGGGGCGTCGGTGCGCTCCGCCGGGGCGTGCTGTTCCGCTCCGGCTCCTTCCACACCCTCACCCCCGAGGGCGCCCTGCGGCTCAAGGCCCTCGGCCTGCGCACCGTCATAGACCTGCGCAGCTGGCACGAGCTGGACGCCTTCCCGGACCTGCGGCACGACCTCGACCACGAGGCGCTGCACCTGCCGACCCTGCCCGCCAAGCCGGAGGAGGCCGCTCGCCCCTGGCCGGAGGACCAGGTCGAGCTCTACCCCTTCATGGCCTCCACCGCCGGCCCGTCGCTGGTCGCCGCGATCCGCCGGCTCGGCGCCCCCGGCACCCTGTCGGCCGTCGTCCACTGCGCCGTCGGCAAGGACCGCACCGGCCTGACCATCGCCGTCGTCCAGTCCCTGCTGGGCGCTTCCGAGGCCGACATCACCGCCGACTACCTGCTCTCCAACACCGGCCTGGGCCTGCTGGACGGCCCCGCCCCGTACCTCGACGAGACCGGCGCCGAGCGGC
Source organism: Kitasatospora sp. NPDC057595 (assembly GCF_042800875.1). Classification (NCBI taxonomy): domain Bacteria; kingdom Bacillati; phylum Actinomycetota; class Actinomycetes; order Kitasatosporales; family Streptomycetaceae; genus Kitasatospora; species Kitasatospora sp. NPDC057595. The sequence goes on from NZ_JBHVGL010000017.1 coordinate 59,733, forward strand.
TCTCCCGCCCGGTCTCGGCGGAGCTGCTCGCCTCCTCCTTCGCCTGGATCCACGACGAGCACGGCTCCCTCCCCGCCTACCTGCACGCCCACGGCGCCACCGAGGCCGACCTCGACGCCCTCCGCACCAACCTGTCGGCGTAGCGCGGGAGCCGGGCGCGGGTGAAGCGATGAAGCGGGGGGAACTGCTCACCGCCCTGGGGCGGCTCCGGCAGGCGAACACCGGCGGGGTCCGGGCCCCGCACAAGCCACTGCTGCTGCTCTGGCTGCTCGGCCGGCACGCCCGGCTGGGCAGCAGCCTGGTCGGCTACGCGGAGGCCGAGGAGCCGGTCAGCCGGCTGATCAACGACTTCGGGCCGGCCGTCGGCCGCGCGACGGCCGTGCAGCGGGCGGCGATGCCGTTCGTCCACCTGGAGCGGAGCCTCTGGTCGCTCTGCGACGCGGCCGGGCGCGAACTCGACGCCAAGGACGTCCGGGAGAGCGGCGCGGCACTGCGCGGGGCAGGCGCGGTGGGGCGGCTGCGGCCCGAGGTCGAGCGGCTGCTCACCGAGGACCCGTCGGCCGGGCCGATCGCCGTCCGGCTGCTGCTCGACCGGCACTTCACGCCCACCCTGGAGGCGGCGATCTGCGAGCAGGCGGACGTCGGGCTGCCGGACCTGGACATCGCCGACCTCGGCGTCACCGGCCTCGGCGTCACCGGCCTCGGCGTCGGCGATCCGGGCGTCGGCGATCCGGACGCCGGTGCGGCCCCCGACCCGGTGTTCCGGCTGGTCCGACGGCGGGTGCGGGCCGCCGGGTTCGCCGCCGACGTGCTGCGGGCGTTCGACCACGCCTGCGCGTTCTGCGGGTACGACGGCCGGCTCGGCCGCCACCCGGTCGGCGTCGAGGCCGCGCACATCCGGTGGCACAGCCAGGGCGGCCCGGACGTCCTGGCCAACGCCTTCGCGCTCTGCTCGCTGCACCACGCGCTGTTCGACTTCGGCGTGCTCGGGGTGACCGAGGACCGCACCGTACGGATCTCCCCGCACTTCCGGACCGACTCGCCCGCCGGCGAGGCGGTCCGGGCGCTGCACGACCGACCGGTGCCGCACCCGCACGGCCGACCGGCCGCACCGCGCGCCCACGACTTCCTGCGCTGGCACGACCGCTCGGTCTTCAAGCACGACGGGTACCGGCTGGACCGACCGGTCGACTGAGCCAGGGCCGCCGTTCCAGGCGCCACCACTGGGTCGGGGAGTCGACGTCCTCCCACTGGTGGACGGGGGTGGTGGGGTCGTCGGTCGGGGCGGTGAGGGGCTTGCCGCTGATGAAGCTGGTGAGGGTGCAGGTGCCGGGGTCGTCGACGTGGTGCTCGACCAGCCACTCCTGGGCGCCGAAGGCGTTGGCGGACCACTGCTGGACCGGGACGCCGTCGTCGGTCGCGGCGCCGGTGACGTCCAGCCGCTTGCCGCCGGCGACGTTCTCGACGTGGAACAGCGCGCCGCCCGGGTGGACGGCGGTCAGCCGCCAGAGCTGGGCGTCCGAGCCGTCCTCGGCGGCGAGCAGCACCTTCACGCCGCTGCGCCGGCTGCCGCCGGGGACCTCCAGCAGCAGGCCGGTGGCGACGTTCCGGATCCGGTAGAGGCCGTCGGTGATCTCGTGCTCGGTCACCGGGCGAGTCTCTCACCCGGCACTGACAGCCCCTATGCTGCGGCGAATGGTGTTCGACCCTCACTCCTCGCAGGACGGCCGCCCCGGCGGGCCGTCGGACAGTCAGCAGTCCGCACTCGACCGGGCGGTGGGCGCTCTGGAGGCGGCCGTGGCCGGTCCGGCGGACGGCCCCGACGGGGGTGAGCGCTTCGATGCGGCGCTGCGCCGGCTGGGCGGGCTGCTCGGGCCGGCCGGGGAGGCGGAGTCGGCGGCGGTCGGGCCCCGGCTGGCGGCACTGCTCACGGACACCCCGGCGTTCCCCCGCGCGCACCTGGCGATGATGGTCGGCGCCTGCGTGGAGCGCGGCGCCGACCCGGTGGCCTGCGCCGACCGGGTGCTCGCCGGGCTGCGCGAGGCGCTGACCGGGGCGCTGCTGCTGATCGACCGGTGGGCCGACAGCGACGACAGCGACGAGGAGGACCTGCCGGACCCCGACCGGGACGACCCGGGCCGGGCCCACGCCCGGCTCCTCGGGGAAGGGCGGACGGACGCGCGCACGGACGGGCACGGACACGGGCACGGGCACGGGCGGGTGGCCGGGTGGCACGCCCACCGGGCCGTGGCCGGCTGGTGGACCCTCGATCTGTGGCAGCGGGCCGCGTTCGCGCTCTGCACGCACGCCGCCGTGCGCCGGGCGGCCCGGGCCGACGGCGTGACCGACGTGCTCGCCGAGCTGATCGACCGCTACCGCGAGCGGTCCGAGCGGCACGACCTCAAGGGCCTGCGGTACCTGGCCGCCGCCCTGGACGACGAACCGCTGCTGGTGCTGCACCGCCCGAGCGGCACCGGCTACCTGCTGCGGATGGACGGTCTGACCGACAACTTCCAGTTGCACACGCTGCTCGCCGAGGCGCTGATCGGCGGCGGTCACCTGCCCGGCACCCGCCCCGACCCGGAGGTGGTCGCGCTCAGCCGCACCCGGTGGCTGGACGGGCGCCGGTTCATCGCGACGGGCGCGTTCAACCTGGTGGCGCCGGACGGCGGTTGGATCTGGAACGAGGGCATGCCGGAGGACATCCCGGTGGTGGACGGCGTGCGGACCCTCGTCCTGGACCCGCAGCCGTACGAACGGAGCTGGGCGGCCGGGCGGTTCGTCGAGCAGGTGCCCGGCGACCTGCGGCTGGAACGGGTCCTGGCGCCGGAGGAGGCCGCGGCCCGGCTGGCGGCCGTCGCGCCCGCGCTGCCCTTCGAGCGGGCGGTGCGGTAGGGCCGGGGGCCGGGGCGGGCCGGGGAAGGCGGCGGGTTATCGTCGGAAGCCCGGGGAATCCCGAGAACCCGCCGCGGATCCGCACCGGATCCGCCGAGGAGTGGAGTCGACGATGGCGAGGATCCCGAACGCGCTCGCGAGCACCGCACCGGCCGCGCTGACCGCGGCGAGCGGTCTGGTCGGCGGCTACGGCGTCGCCCGGTGGACCGGGAAGCGACAGCTCGGCGGTGCGGTGCTGGCCGTGGCCGGCGCGGGTGCCGCCGCCCAGTGGTACCGGCGCTCGGGAGCACCCGCCGCGGCGGCGCTGACCGGGCTGTACGTGGCGGCCTTCGGCGGCTCGCACCCGCTGGCGAAGAAGATGGGCGCCTGGCCGTCCGTCTTCGCCGTCACCGGAGTGGTGACCTCCGCCTCGGTGCTCACCTCGGCCCTGGTGACCCGAAAGCACGGGTGACCCGAAAGAACAGGTGACCTGCGGGCACCGGTGACCCGAAGGGCCCGGTGCCCCGCGATCACCCGGGACGTCAACCGCCGAACCGCTGCTCGAAGGCGGCCCGGTTCGGCGAGACCGGCGTCCGGTCCCAGACCGCGAAGACCACCCGGTCGAAGGCCGCGCCGTAGCGGGCCAGCGCGTACTCGAAGGCCTCCGCGACCTCGGCCGGGTCGTTGCGGAACACCCCGCAGCCCCACGCCCCGAGCACCAGCGCGCGCACCTCGTGCCGGGCCGCCGCCGCGAGCACCCGCTCGGCCCGCTCGGCGAGCACGCCCCGCACGTTCACGCCCCCCGGGGTCCGCAGCGCCAGTTGGCCCGCGTTCGGCGCCGGCGAGGTCAGGAACGTGACGCCGTACGGCCGCGCCAGCAGCCCGCCGTCCTCGCCCCGGACCACCGGCACGTCGGGCGAGACGATCACCCGATGGCTGTACCGGAGGTCGGTCGAGGCCCGGTGCGCCTCGTAGTAGTCCGGCGCCTCCAGCAGGCAGGTGTACAGCAGGGCGCTGCGGCAGAGGTCCTCCTCCTGGGCGCGGGCACCGCGCAGGTAGCCACCGCCGGGGTTCCGCGCGGAGGCGAAGTTGAGCACCCCGACCGGGCCCGCGCCCGCCGCGACCAGCCGGTGGGCCGCCTGGACGCTGCCCTCGGCCGTCACCTCGACGGCGCCCGCCGCCATCGGACCGGGGCCGCCCGCCGCGACCAGGGCGTCCAGCCCGGCCGGGCCGTACGACACCGTGCCGGCCCGCGCCGCCGCCAACTGCTCCGTCAACTCGACGAGTTCGCCCCCGGTCGCACGGTAGCTCCCCCGTTCGGCGATGCCCTCGTTCACCACCGCCACCTGCGTTCTGCTGCTCATGGCGCCGACGGTAGGCCACGGCGGGCACACCGCGCCACTGGTTATTCTCGGCCACAGAACAACCGGCCGGGCGGGCCGGCGAACGGCGGCGCGCGAACGGCGACGGGCCCGCCCCACCGAAGTGGAGCGGGCCCGTCGCGGGTGCGTCAGGGGCTACCCGACGTGAGGTGCTGCGCGGTGTCAGTTCTTCCAGCGCGGCTTGCGGTCGTCGCGGTTGAAGCCGGAGTTGAAGCCACCGGAGCGGCCACCGCGGTCGTCGCGCTCACCACGGTTGAAGCCACCGGACTGCGGACGGCCGCCGGAGCGGTGGTCGTCGCGGCGGGCGAACGGACGGTTGTTGCTGCCGCCGCGCTCGTCGCGGTCGCGGTTGAACGAGCGGTCACGGTCACCGAAGGAACGGGCCGGACGGTCGCCGAAGGAGCGGCCACCGCGGTCGTCGCGGTCACGGTTGAACGAGCGGTCACGGTCACCGAAGGAACGGCCACCGCGGTCGTCGCGGTCACCACGGTTGAAGCCACGGTCACGGTCGCCGAAGGAACGGCCACCGCGGTCGTCGCGGTCACCACGGTTGAAGCCACGGTCGCGGTCACCGAACGAGCGGGCCGGACGGTCGTCGCGGTCACGGTTGAACGAGCGGTCACGGTCACCGAACGAGCGGGCCGGACGGTCGTCGCGGTCACGGTTGAACGAGCGGTCACGGTCACCGAACGAGCGGCCACCACGGTCGCGGTCGCCGAAGGAGCGGCCACCACGCTCGTCACGGTCACGGCCGAAGGAACGGCCACCGCGGTCGTCACGGTCACGGTTGAACGCCGGACGCTCGGTGCGCGCCTCGCGGTACGACGGCGTGCGCTCCTCGGTCACCGCGGCGGCCGGCTCGGCGGCGGCCGGGGCGGCGGTCTCGTCGGCGGCGGTCGCACCCTCGGTCTCGGCCTCGGCGGCCGGGGCCTCGTCCTCGATGCCCAGCTCGGCCCGCTCGCGCGCGGCCCGCGCCGACAGGCGGTCGGCCTCGTCGCGCAGCTCGGCGGCGCGGCGCTGCGCGCGCTCCAGCTGGCGGGTCATGTCGGCGACCTCGCGCTCGGCGGCACCGGCGATGTTGGCCGCGCTCTCCGCCTGGACCTCGACCAGCGAGCGGGCACCGGTGATCCGGGCCACCTCGACGTCGAAGGCGTGGTCGAGGATGTGGCGGCTGGCGTCGACGCCCGCGTCCTCCATCAGGCGGAAGACGCCGCGGCGCTGGTGCGGCAGCACCAGGGTGACGACGGTGCCGGAGCGGCCGGCACGGGCGGTGCGGCCGGAGCGGTGCAGGTAGTCCTTGTGGTCGCCGGCCGGGTCGACGTTGAGCACCAGGTCGATGCCGTCGACGTGGATGCCGCGCGCGGCGACGTCGGTGGCGACGACGACGTTGACGTAGCCGTCCTTGAAGTCGCCGAGCACCCGGGTGCGGGCGCCCTGGGTCATGCCGCCGTGCAGCGCGTCGGCCTTCACGCCGGCCTCGACCAGCTGCTCGGCGACGCGGTCGGCGCCCATCTGGGTGCGGACGAAGATGATCGTGCGGCCCTTGCGGGCGGCGATCGCGTTGGTGATCGGCGCCTTGTCCTTGGGCTTCACCACGAGGATGTGGTGGGTCATGGTGGTGACGGCGCCGGCCGACGGGTCGACCTCATGGGTGACCGGGCTGTTCAGGTAGCGCTTCACCAGGGTGTCGATCTCGTTCTCCAGGGTGGCGGAGAACAGCAGGCGCTGGCCGCCGGCCGGCACCTTGTCGAGGATCTCGGTGACCTCGGGCAGGAAGCCCATGTCGGCCATCTGGTCGGCCTCGTCGAGGACGGCGACCTGGACGTCGTCGAGCTTGGCCGAGCCGCGGTTGATCAGGTCGCGCAGGCGGCCCGGGGTGGCGACCAGGACGTCGACGCCGCGCTCCAGCGCGTAGATCTGGTTCGACATCGAGGTACCGCCGCAGACGACCTTGAGGCGCAGGCCGAGCACCGAGCCGAACGGCTCCAGGGCGTCGGCGACCTGCATGGCCAGCTCGCGGGTCGGGACGAGGATCAGGCCGCGCGGGTGCTTGGCGCGGGTGCGCTCGCCGTCGGCGAGGCGAGTCAGCAGCGGCAGGCCGAAGCTGAGGGTCTTGCCGGAGCCGGTGCGGCCACGGCCCAGCACGTCCTTGCCGGCCAGGGCGTCCGGAATGGTCGCGGCCTGGATCGGGAACGGGGTGGTGACGCCGCGCTTGGCGAGGGCGCGGACGACCTCGTCCGGCAGGCCCAGGTCGCCGAAGGTGATGGTCGGCTCGGCGTCGGCGGCCTCGTCGGCCTCCTCGGCCTCGACAGCCTCGTCGGCTGCGGTGTCGGCAGCGTCGGTGTCGGTGTCGGTGTCCTCGACGGCGTCGACGGCGGCGATCAGCTCGGCGTCGGCCTCGGCGGGGGCGGTGGTGGTGGCATCGGCGGCGGACTCGCTCGCGGGCATGGCGAAGCGGGCGTCGTCAATGAGAGACATGCAAAACCTTCCGGAAGTGGCACGCGCCAAAGTCCGGGGTTCTGTTTCACAACCGCCTCTATGCGGTCAGCCACGGATCGCCGGAACGCGCCAAGGGCGCCAGATGGGAGTAGGGCGCCAGTCAAATGGATCAAACGAACGATCTACCACCATAGAGGAGCCTGGGGATCTGAGGCAAATGCGCTGGCCAGGCTGCGGATCGGGGGTAGTCCGAAGACACCCCCTCGCTAGTGGCCGCCCGGCGCACCCGAACTGGTGGGCGCGGTGACGCTCGGGGCGGAGGTCGGTTCCGGGGCCGTGGTGGCGGTCGGGGCGGGGGGCGTGGTGTGGCCGGGCTCCGGGGAGGACGAGTGCCCGGTCGGGCTGGCCGCCGGGGCGGGCGCCGTCGAGCCGCCGGAGCCGCCGGTTCCGCCGCCCGCGGTGCTCCCGGCCCCGCCGGAGGGGTGACCGCTGCCGCCCGCGCCGCCGCTGCCCGCCGCACCCCCGGCCGCTCCGCCCGTGCTGGTACCGCCGGCGCCCGGACGGGGCGCGGGGCTGGCGCTCGCGCCCCCCGTGGTGCCGGTCGCGCCGGGCGCGGCCTCACCGGGGGCCGCCGCTGGCACCGGCTCCACGCCGGCGGGCGCGCCCATCGCACCGCCCCCGCCGTTGCCGCCGCCCGCACCCGCCGCACCGACCGCACCGCCGGCCGACTCACCGGGCGCCGCGTTCATCCCCCCGGTCGGCGCGCTCTGGGCCTGCGCGCCCACCGCACGCTCCGACCGCCCCACCGCACCCCCCGGGTGTCCGCCGCCGCTCGGCGAGGCCGACGGGGTCGCCCCCGGCCTGGTCGGCGTTCCGACCTGGCCGACCGGCACCACACCGCGCTTCTCCTCCGCACCCGGCCCGACCGACATGCAGCCGGTCAGCCCCAGCCCGGCCACCGCCAGCACCGCCGCGCCGCGCACCACGGCGCTCCGGACCACCGCCGTTTCCCGCTCCGTCACCGCACGCACCACCCGCACCGCACGCATCGCCGCCACCGAGTCCCTCTCCTGCACCCGCCCCGCCCGGACCGCCCACCCACCGCGCACGGCCACCCTTGCGGGTGTCCAACGCGTCTGCCGGGCGCCCGGACACGGGTGGGCCCCCGGAAGCACCCGGACGGGCCCGGAGCGCCGCGCCCGGCCCCACGGCCCTGCGTGTGCTCAGCCCCAGAGCGCCGAGGCCAGCCCCGCCCCCGCGTACGCCGCCGCCAGACCCGCCGCGATGCTGCCCGCCACATTGGCCAGCGCGTACCGCCCGGCCCCGCTCCCGGTCAGCCGCAGCGTCTCGTACGAGAAGGTCGAGTACGTGGTCAGCGCCCCGCACAGCCCGGTCCCGAGCAGCAGCTGGACGTGCGAGGACGCGGCGCCGACCGCCACCGCCCCGGTCACCAGCCCGAGGATCAGACAGCCGGACACGTTCACCACGAAGGTCCCCCACGGGAACACCGAGTCGTGCCGGGACTGCACCGCCCGGTCGGTCAGGTACCGCAGCGGCGCGCCGACCATCGCGCCCGCCACCACCAGCAGCCAGTTCACGCCCCGGCCTCCCCCGGCCCCGGTCCCGGTCCCGGCCCCGTCGCCGGCCCGCCGGTCCGCCCGGCGTACCGGAGCACCTCGCACCGTTCCAGGGTCGCCAGCCCCTCCACCTCCAGCTCCGCCAGCTCGGGCAGGAACGCCCGCACCCGCTCCTCGGTGTCCACGATCACCACCGCCACCGGCAGGTCCTCGCTCAGCGACAGCAGCCGCGCGGTGTGCACCATCGAGGACGCGCCGAACCCCTCGACCCCCCGGAACACACTCGCCCCGGCCAGCCCGGCGGCCCGCGCCCGGTGCACGATCTCGCTGTACAGCGGGCGGTGGTGACACCGTTCGTTCTCGCCGACCAGCACCGTCAGCCGCAGCGCCGGCCCGCCCAGCCGGGGGGACTCCGTCGCACCCGTCACACCCGTCTCCCCGCTCACGCCCGCCTCCCGGCCCCGCGCAGCAGCAGACGGCGCGTCACCGCGGCCGCCGCCCAGACCGCCGCCATCGCCGCCACCAGGGTCAGCCCCAGGTACGCCAGGGCCGGTCCCGGCCGCCCCTCCTCCAGCAGCCGGCGGGTGTCCACCGCGTACGTCGAGAAGGTGGTGAACCCGCCGAGCACGCCGGTGCCGAAGAACGGCCGCAGCAGCGGATGGGCCGGCCGGCCCTCGGTGACCACCACCAGGAAGACCCCGATCACGGCGCACCCCACCACGTTCACCAGCAGCGTCGTCCACGGGAACGCCGAGGGCCCGGTCGTCCACAGCAGCCCCGCGCCGTACCGGGCGCTCGCGCCCAGCGCCCCGCCGACGGCCACCACGGCCACCGCCGGCCCCTGCCCGCGCAGCACCGGCGGCCGCCGCCGCACCGCACCGGCCGCCGCACCGTCCGCCACCACATCCTCCGAGGTCGCCACAGCCCCATGAAACACCGGCTCCGACCGCCTGGCACACCGTCATCGCAGACCCGACAATGAACCGGTGGAGATGACCCGGGAAGAGTTCGAGGTACTGGTCGCCGACGCGCTGGACCGCATCCCGCCGCAACTCGCCGCGATGATGGACAACGTCGCCGTCTTCGTCGAGGACGAGCCCGACCCCGCCGACCCGGAGCTGCTCGGCCTCTACGAGGGAACCCCGCTCACCGAGCGCGGCGAGTGGTACGCGGGCGTCCTGCCGGACCGGATCATCGTCTACCGCGGCCCGACCCTGCGACTGTGCGACGACCGCGAGCGGGTCGTCGAGGAGGTCCGCACCACCGTCATCCACGAGGTCGCCCACCACTTCGGCTTCGACGACCACGAGCTCGACGAGCTGGGCTGGTCCTGACCCCCGCCGCCCGCCCGGCCGAAACCCGTTTTGGCGTTCGGCCCGACATCCCATATGCTTCTCGACGTCCCCGAACGCTGGAAACAGCCGGACAGGCCGCAAGCCCTCATCGTCTAGTGGCCCAGGACGCCGCCCTTTCAAGGCGGTAGCACGGGTTCGAATCCCGTTGGGGGCACGCAGTACCGTAGTAAAGTGTTGTGCCGCAAGACCTGAAGTGGTTCGCCACTCCTAGGTCCCGTGGAGCAGTTGGTTAGCTCGCCACCCTGTCAAGGTGGAGGTCGCGGGTTCAAGTCCCGTCGGGATCGCTCGTCTCGCAAGAGACGGTGCAGTACGGCCAGGTAGCTCAGTTGGTACGAGCGTCCGCCTGAAAAGCGGAAGGTCGCCGGTTCGACCCCGGCCCTGGCCACAACCGCCTGAAAAGGCAGAACGGCCCCGGAGAGATCAATCTCCGGGGCCGTTTGCATGCCCTGGTACGCCTACCCGTACGCCAACGGCTCAGGCAAGCCGACCAATAAGCGGGTACGGGCTACGCCAGGAGGTCGGCCAGTCCGATCAGCGCCCTGACCTGCCAGAACACTGGCCCCGTCTCCTTCAACCGCTCGCTGGCCGCACCGGCCCCTGAGCCTCCAGCCCCCAGTCGGCCCGCAGGGCCTCCGGGACGACCGGTGGGCCGACGAGATCACTTCTCGCCAGCCACGGTCGCTGCGCACTGGCCTCAGGAACGGGAGAGCCTCAGCATGGCCACGTGGTAGGCCCAGGCATGGGTGGCAACCTTCCGCTCGACACCGAAATGCCGCCCAGTCGCACGGTCCAGCACGTGGTGATACTCCTCCAGGAAGGCCCAGGACACCTTGGCGAAGTCCTCGTCAGACCACCTGTAGAGGTGACGGAGCTCGAACTCCACAGCGGCCAGGAAAGCCGTCTCTCCGCGATCGACGGGCTCGACCCGGCCACCGCCAGCCTTCACCCAGCGCTTCACCTCCTCGGGCGCCCGCTGCCACTTGCTACCCGAATCGCGTAGCTCGGCGTAGTCGACCCACGCCCAAAAAGCCTCAGCGTCGGCGATGTCCGGAGCCTGGCGGTGGTGCTCTACGCAGAGCAGGGCGAAGTTCCGGACATCCATCGAGCCGCCCAGGGCAGCGGGAACCACGTGCGCCCGCTCGACCGGTGAGCCCCAACAGATCAGGCACTCCTCGGCGATCCCGAGGTACTTCATGATCGACTGTTTGGACGGGTAGGTCCTACGATTGCTCTCCTCGGTTTCCCGGGTGCGCAGGGGCAGGGAGTCGATGTCGTACCAGAACGACTTCTCTTCCCCTTCCGGGTAGCCCACGAGCAGTTGCTCCGGGACCATGTCGTTCTGCCTACGCGGGTTCTTCGCCACGTACAACGGGGTGCGGAGTTCGGTCAGGTAGGGGAGCACCTTTTCGGGCAGGAAGTCCTTAAGCATCTCCCAGGCGTCGTGGTCGTAGCCGCCTTCGTTGTTCCGATGGCCCTGCACATCGAAGTACATCAGCCGGGGCGCCCCTGGCTTGGCCTGCTGCGCCTTGTAAAGGACCTCGAATATGCGCGGAGCGCAACGCTCAAAGTTCTCGTACACGGCCATGTCGTGGTACAGCGCCACGGGTTTGACCTTGGGCGAGACCTTCCGCCTGACCTTCTGTTCGGCCTTCCTGCGAACCTTGCTCTTCGGCAACGCCGTACTCCCTCCCCACCGATGCACACAGGCTCGCACGGACCACCGACACCAGCGCCGGCTCCTCCGGTGGTGGCCAAAGGGATCGCCGCTGTTCCCGGGGTGAGCAGTTGCCACCGCAGGAGACCGTCGAGGCGGTCGCCGGACGGTCCGGGACGTCCCCGGGTGCGCAAGCTCGACAATCACGGTGACGGCGCTGAGGGCGATACCGGCAACAAGCCAGACCCTGGCCCCGGCCACAACAGCCCGAAAGACAAAAGGCCCCGGCCGGTGATCCGATGCTGTTGGTGAATTCGGGGTCCTGATCACTTCGCCCCGTCGAGCTGTTGCTCGACGGGGCGAAGTGCTGCGAGGTGGCTGGTGCGGGTGCGGGCCCGGCGTGTGCGGGCGAGGTTGATCGCGGCGCCGGTGAGCTGGTGTTGGAGGCTGGTCTTCGCGAGGCCCCGGTAGCGGGATCTGCGCAGGCCGCAGCGCTGGACGCCCTGTGAAATGGTGCCTTCGATCCCGGCGCGGATCTTGTAACGGTCCTTCCAGGCGTCGGTCCGCTGCTCGGCGCGGGCAGCGTGGACGGCTTCGTACTCGTCCCGGTGCCGCAGGTTGAGTTCACGTCGTTCGGCCTTGGGCGAGTCGACGCATTCCCTCAGGTGAGGGCAGGGGCGGCAGTCGCCGGGGCTGAAGCGGACCCGGATCACCGGCAGGCCCTGCTGCGAGTGCCGGTGATGCCACTGGGTGCTGGTGATCCCGTTCGGGCAGGTGACCTGCCGCCGGTCCCAGTCGATGGTGAACGCGTCCTGCCCGAAGGGCCCGCCGGCCGAAGCGGCGGTGCTGGCGGCCACCGGTCCTTGCAGGTCGACGCCGTGCTCGGTGCGGGCGGTCACGATCTGGGCGGCGGTGGGGTATCCGGCATCGACCCAGTGCTCACCGGGCAGGCAGCCACGGGCGGCGAGACCGGTGTGGATCGTCGTGGCCATCACGTTGTCGGGGACGGTGGCCTCGGTGGTGACCGTGTTCGTCACCAGGTTCGGCGTGTCGGGCTCGCAGGTCTCGGTGACATGGACCTTGTAGCCGTCCCGGACGACGTCGCGTTTCACACCACCACGCGCCTCGATGTCATAGGGGGTGACCAGGCGCATCGCGCCCGGCGGCCGGTCTTTTGGGTCCCGGCGCCTCACCTCGTCCCCGACCAGGTGGAAGTGCTGGACCCAGATCTGCCGCAGCACCTGGACCTGCGGCACATCCCGTAGTCCCGCGGGCGCGTCGGGGGAGGTCACGGCCTCGAACAAGCGCACTCCGTCAGCGCCGATCCGCCGCCCGACCTCCTCCCGTCTGGCGCGGCTCTTGGGGAAGCGGGACTCCTCGACCCGGGTCGCGTAGTGCCGGAACCAGTCCGGATCGGCGACGTCCGCCAACCAGCCCGGGGCGGCCTCGGCGAGCGCGTTCAACGCGGACCGCAGCGTCTCGGCCACCATCTCCAGCCAGCCGAGCTCACGGGCCGCGGACAACACATGGGTGGAGTCGGTCCGGGCCCGGCCCGCCGCCTTCAACAGGCCCTCGCCCCGGGCCGCGTCCAGGATGTCGTCCAGCACCCGCCGCCCCGCGTCCGCCTCGACGAGCCGGTCCCGGAACTCCGACAGCACCGAGAAGTCGAAACCCCGATCGCCGAGTTCCAACCCGAGCGCGTACTTGAAGTCGATCCTCGCCCTCACCGCCTCCGCGGCCTGCCGATCGGTCAGCCCCTCGACGAACTGCAGCACCAGGACCAGCGCCAGTCGGCCCGGCGACCACGCCGGCCTGCCCCGCACCGGGAACAGGTCGGCGAAACGCTCATCCGTGAACAGCACTCCCAGCTCGTCCCGGATCCGGATCGCCAGACTGCCCTTCGGGAACGCCGCCCGCGCCACCCGCACCGTCTCCATCGGGACCTCACCCGGCCCGTCCGCACGCATCGACACCACACACCCCCACAACAACGAAATGTCGGTCTCCGAGACAAGTCTCGGAGACCGACATCACTCACCGCAGCCGATCAGACACAATTCACCAACAGCATCAGATTCTCTCCGGGGCCTTTCGCGTTCTGGGCTCCGCCCGTTCCGGGTCTGGTGGGTGTCCCGGGGCGGCGGGGGCCGCCCCGGGACCGGGGGGGGTGAGTGGGTCAGTCGGTGAGGCCGAAGCGGGCGTGGAGGCGGCGGAGGGGGGCGGGGGCCCACCAGTTGGCGGGGCCGGCCAGGCGCATCACGGCGGGCAGCAGGATCGCCCGGACGAGTACGGCGTCGACCAGGACGGCGAGGGCGAGGCCGACGCCGAGTTCCTTGAGGAAGACGACCGACCCGGTGGCGTAGACCGCGAAGGTCAGGGCCAGGATGCCCGCGGCGGCCGTGATCAGCGGGGCGCTGCGCTGGATGCCGGTGGCGACGGCGGTCTCGGTGTCCACGCCGCGGTCGTGCTCCTCCTTGATCCTGGAGACGATGAAGACCTCGTAGTCCATCGACAGCCCGTAGGCGATGCAGAACATCAGGATCGGGATGCTGGGCTCCATCGACCCGGCCGAGGTGAAGTCGAGCAGGCCGGCCAGGTGGCCGTCCTGGAAGCCCCAGACCAGGGCGCCGAACATCACGGTGAGGCTGAGCAGGTTGGAGACGGTGGCCTTGGCCGGGATCAGCAGGCTGCCGGTCATCAGGAAGAGCAGGATGAAGGTCGGCACCAGGATCAGTCCCGCCACCAGGGGCAGCGCGCCGAGCAGGCGGGAGCGGAAGTCGGTCATGTCGGCCGGGAAGCCGCCGACCTGCACCTGGTAGGGCGCGGCCTCGTCCCTGACCTTGCCGACCAGCCCGGGCATGTCCCCGGCCAGCGCGGCCTCCTCGGGGATCACGGTGAGCCAGACGCCGGAGCCGGTGGCGAAGCGCGCGGAGTCGGCGGTCGGCGGGGTGCGCAGCTTTCCGCCGGCGTAGGAGCCGGTGAAGGTGTCCACCTGGAAGACGCCGGGCAGGGCGGAGAGCTTCGCCGCGTAGGCCCCGGTCTGTCCGGCGGTGCCCTTCGGGTCGGCGACGCCGGTGGCGACGACCTGGAGGGCGTCGGTCTCGCGGGCCGGGAAGGCGTCGCGGACCTGCTGCTGGACGACCCGGCTGGTGGCGTCGGCCGGCAGCACCCGTTCGTCGGGCAGGCCGAACTTCACGCCGAGGAACGGCGCCCCGACGAGCAGCAGCAGGGCGACCACGGCGGTGCCCCAGACCAGCGGGCGGGCCATCACCCGGCGGGTGAGCCGGTACCAGCGGCCGTCCTCGACCGGGCGGGCGGCTCCGGCGGCGCCCGGCCGCAGCACCCGGTGCCCGACGGCGGCGAGCGCGGCGGGCAGCAGGACGACGGCGCCGACGATCGCGGTGAGCACCACGAAGACGCCCGCGTACGCGAAGGACCGCAGGAAGGGGAACGGGAAGGCGAACAGGGCGAGCAGCGAGATGGCCACGGTGATGCCGCTGAAGATCACCGTGCGGCCGGCCCGCTCGACGGCGCGGACCACGGCGGTGTGCTTGTCGTGGCCGGCCGCGGACTCCTCGCGGAAGCGGGAGATCATGAACAGGCTGTAGTCGATGCCCAGCCCCAGGCCCATCACCAGGGCCAGGTTGGCGGCGAAGGTGGAGACCTCGGTGAAGGCGGTGACCCCGCGCAGCAGCGTCAGCGTGCCGAGCACCGAGAAGAGGCCGACGCCGATGGTCAGCCCGGCGGCCGACCAGCGGCGGTAGACGGCGAGCAGGAGCAGCAGGACGATCGGCAGCACGATCGCCTCGGCGCCGAGGAAGTCCTTGCGGGCCTGGGCGCCCACCTGCCGGAAGACCTCGTCCTGGCCGCCGACCTCGACCTTGATGTCGGCGGTCTCGCGGGTGAACTTCGGCGAGAGGTCGGCGAGCCGCTCCCGGGACTCGGTGGCGGTGCCGTCCAGCCAGGCGGTGACCAGGGCCTTGCCGCGGTCGGTGGCGGCCAGCGCGGGGCTGTTGCCCTGCGCCCAGTAGGAGCCGGTGGTCCGGACGCCGGCCGAGGCGCCGAGCTCCTCGGCCAGCGCCCGGCCGGCGGCGGCGACGGCGGGGTCGTCGACGGTGCCGTGCTTGGCGGTGACCAGCAGGATCATGTTGGGGCTGCCGTGGCCGAACTCACGGTGCAGCAGCTGCTCCGCCCGGTTCGACTGCGAGCCGGGCGCCTCGAAGCGCGACAGCGAGAGCGCCTTCTGCGCGCCGGCGCCCAGCGCGGCGGCGATGACCAGCACGACGGTGCCGGCGATCAGCACCGCGCGCCGCCGGTCGACCAGCAGTCGGCCCAGCCTCCGCAGCAGCGGCACCCGCTGGTCGACCCCGGGTTCGAGGGTGAGCGTCATGACAACTGGTCTCCAGACATGAGGTGGGGGGACGGTGCCGCCCCCGGCCGGCGTTCGGTTCAGCGCAACTGGTGCTTGGTCAGCCAGTCGGCGAGGGAGGCGTGGACCTGGGGGGCGTTGCGCGCCATGCCCATGTAGTGGCCGGCCCCGGGGATCTCGATCAGCTGGGTGTCGGTGGTGCCGGTGAACAGCGCGCGGTGCTCGGCGCCGCCCTGGACGCGGGCGTCCTTCTCCCCGTAGAGGAAGAGCACCGGCACCTTGATGTCCTTGAGGTGCCGCAGGTCGACCAGGACCGAGCCGAGCTGGGAGGCCATGTCGCCGCAGGGGTGGCGGTTCTGGTGCGGGGCGGAGAGGGCGACCACGCCGGGCTCGGTGTCGTGGAAGTTGCCGGCCTTGAACTCCTCGCTGCCGAGGTCGTAGTAGGCGTAGCCGCCGGGGCCGCCCGCGCCGTCCGCGGCCGAGCCGCCGCGCAGGCAGGTCTGCAGGGAGGAGAAGAAGCGCGCGTTGGCCTGCGGGGTGAGGCCGAGGTCGGTCCAGTCCATCAGGACCAGGCCGTCGACGTCCTGGAAGGAGTAGGCCTCGATCTGGGAGACCTGGCCGCCGTTGGACTGGCCGGCCAGGACGACCTTGTCGAACGGGACGGCGGCGCGGCCCTCCTGCTCGGTCCGGTAGCCGCCGGCCCGCAGCTGCTCCACGATCTGGTGGGCGATGTCCGCCTGGCCGCCGATGCAGCTGCCGAAGCCGTCGGGCTTGTCGCTGCCGCCGTAGCCGATCCGGTCGATGGTGAGCGAGGCGTGGCCCTTCTTGGCCAGTTCCTCGGTGTGGTGGTAGCCGGGGGCGTCGAGGCGCCAGTACCACTCGCCGGCCGCGATGCCGTGCTCGTAGAGGGTGACGGCGCGCGGGCCCGCACCGCCGTCGAGGACCGCCTTGGGCGCGGTGAGATGACCGGTGACCTGGTAGGTCCTGCCGTCCACCGGGCAGGCGGCCAGGGTGCGGTTGACGTTCTGGACGGTGAAGCGGACCGGGACGTCGACGATGGACTCGGCGGCCAGCCGGGCCTTGGTGTCGGCGGCGGCCTGTTCGGCGCCGGAGGCCGGGGCGGGGGCGGCCGCTCCGGTGGCGGCGGCGGTCGGGGCGCCGGGCTTCGGGGAGTCGTCGGCGCGGACCGCGACGGCGGCCACCGCGGGCGTCAGGGCGATCAGTGCGGCCGCGACGGTCAGCAGGGCGGTCTTCCTGGAACGGGGCACGGTCGCGGCCCTTTCGTCGAACGGGGTGGGAGCGGGGTCCGGGGACGGGGACGGGGGCGTGGGAGGGGTCATGACGGCAGCCGCCCCTGCTCGCGGTACCAGCGCGCCTCGTCGGACAGGGTCTGCGCCAGCGGGCGGAAGGTGACGCCGAGTTCACGCTCCGCGCGGGCGGAGGAGAGCCGGGTGCGGGTGCCGTCGAGCAGCACCCGGACACCTTCGCGGGTGGCCACCGGCGGTCGGCCGCGCAGCCTGGCGCCGTACTCCAGCGCGGTCGCGAAGCCGAGCGCCGCGGCGGCCGGGATCTGCCGGGGCGCGGTGGCGCCGGTGGCGGCGGCGATGCCGGTGACCAGGTCGTGCAGGCCGTACCAGGAGCCGGCGACGATGTAGCGGCGCAGCCCGGCGCCGTGGGTCAGCGCGCGGACGCAGGCGGCGGCGACGTCGCGGGCGTCCACCACGTGGTTGCCGGCCCGGGGGACGGCGCGCAGGTCCCCGCGGGCGACGGCGAGGAAGAGCCGGCCCGCCGAGGTGGGTCCGGCGTCGCCCGGTCCCCACATCCAGCCGGGCAGCACCAGCGGGACGGTGATCCCCTCGCGGGCGCAGAACTCGGCGACGGCCTGTTCGGCGCGGACCTTGCTGGCCCGGTAGCCGTTGCGCCGCCAGTCGGCGGGCGGCGGGGTGTCCTCGTCGGCGGGGAACCCGGTGGTGCCCCGGCCGATGGTGTTGATCGAGCTGGTGTGCACCACCCGGGGCACCCCGGCGTCGACCGCCTCGCGGAGCAGGGTGGTCACCGCGTCGACGTTCACGGCGTGCAGCCGGCCCAGGTCGGGCTGCGGCTGGTAGTACTCCCGGAAGTAGGCGGCGGTGTGGACGACGCCGCTCGCGCCGGGCAGGGCCGGCCGGTAGCCGGCCGGGTCGGTGATGTCGCCGGCCAGGACGGTGAGCCGTTCGTCGGCGGGCAGCAGCCGCCCGGCCTTCTCCCGGTCGCGGACCAGGGCGGTCACCTCGTGGCCCGCGGCCAGCAGCTCGCGGACCACGGCGGTGCCGAGCAGTCCGGTGGCGCCGGTGACCACGACGCGGCCCGGCGGGGTGCGCTGGTCGGTCATCAGGACTCCTTCGCGGCGAGGACGGGCCCCGGGCCGGGGTCGGGATCGGGGTCGGGGTCGGGCCGGCCGTCGGGACCGGAACCGGCGTCCGGGCGGTCCGCACCGTCCGGGCCGCCCGCCGGGGCGAGCGGCTCCTCGCGCAGCCCGAAGCGCTCCTGGAACCGCTTGAGCGGCGCCGGGGCCCACCAGGTGGCGTGGCCGCCGAGGGCCATCACGGCGGGGACGAGCAGGCAGCGCACCACGGTCGCGTCGACCAGCACGGCGAGCGCGACGCCGAGGCCGAGCATCTTGGTGTTGGTGATCCGGGAGGTCCCGATCGCCACCAGCACCACCGAGAGGATCAGCGCGGCGGCGGTGATCAGCCCGCCGGTGTGCCGGATGCCGTCGGCGACGGCCTTGCGCGGGTCGCGCCCGCGGCCGTACTCCTCCTTGACCCGGGAGAGCAGGAAGACCCCGTAGTCCATGGAGAGGCCGAAGGCGACGCAGAACATCAGCACCGGCAGGGTGGTCTCGACGGCGCCGGTCGGGGTGAAGCCGAGCAGGCCGGACAGGTGGCCGTCCTGGAACACCCAGACGACGACGCCGAACATCGCGGTCAGGCTGAGCGCGTTCAGCAGCACCGCCTGGAGCGGGATCAGCAGGCTGCCGGTGAGCAGGAAGACCAGCAGCAGGGTGGCGCCGACGATCAGCGCGCCGGCCGGCAGCAGGCGCACCGCGATGGCGTGCTTGCTGTCGACCAGGGTGGCCGCCTGGCCGCCGACCACCGGCCGCAGGGCGGGGAAGCCGGCGCCGGCCCGGCGGATCTCGCCGACCAGGTCCTGGTTCGCCTGGGAGACGTCGCCCCCGCCGGCGGCGGGCACCACCGAGAGGTGGCCGAGGCCGTCGGCGGACCGGACGCTGTCGGCCGGACCGGACTCGCCGGAGGGGGCGCCGGAGCGGTAGTCGCCGAGCGGGGTGGAGACCTCGGTGACGCCGGGCAGCGCGGAGAGCCCGGCGGCGAACCGGCCGAGCTCCTCGCGGTCCGGGCTGCCGGCGCCGGTGTTGCCGGTGGCCCCGCTGTGCACCACCACGTCGATGACGCCGGTGGCGCTGGCGGTGAAGCCGTCCCGGATGGTCTGCTGGACCACCCGCGCCTCGGAGCCGGTGGGCAGCTGGCGGTCGTCGGCGGCGGCGAACTGGACGCGCAGGAAGGGCAGTCCGGCGACCAGCAGCAGGGCGGTGATGCCGAGCGCGAACAGCGGGGCGCGCCGCATCACCAGGGTGGCGGTGCGGTGCCAGCCCGCGCCGGGCTCCCGGCCGGGGCGCGCCGCGCCGCCGGGCAGCCGGATCTTGAGCGCGTCGATCCGGCCGCCGAGCAGGGTGAGCAGGGCGGGCAGCAGGACCAGCGCGGCGGCGGCGGCGATCAGCACCACCGAGATGCCGGCGTAGGCGAAGGAGCGCAGGAAGTAGAGCGGGAAGACGAGCATCGCGGAGAGCGAGACGGCGACGGTCAGCGCCGAGAACAGCACCGCGCGGCCGGCCGTGTCCAGCGTCGTGGCGACGGCCTCGCGGACCTCCAGCCCTCGTTCGCGTTCCTCGCGGAAGCGCCGCACGATGAGCAGCGCGTAGTCGATGGCGAGGCCCAGGCCCAGCGCGGTGGTGAGGTTCTGGGCGAACACCGAGACCTCGGTGAAGCCGGTGATCACCCGCAGCGCCGCGTTGGTGCCGAGGATCGCGCAGATCCCGACGGCGAGCGGCAGCAGGGCGGCGATCAGGCCGCGGAAGACCAGCACCAGGATCAGCAGGGTGATCGGCAGCGCGATCAGCTCGGCCCGGACCAGGTCGTCGGCGATGGTGGACTGCATCTCCTCGCGGACCGCGACGGTGCCGCCGAGCCGGACGTCCAGCTGTTCCAGGCCGGCCGGGCTGCCCCGGTAGCGCGGGGCCAGCCGGTCGAAGACGTCCTTGGCGTGGTTCTCGTCGCCCTCGATGCGGGCGACGATCAGTGCCGTGCCGCGGTCGGCGGAACGCAGGCCCTCGACGCCGGTCTGCCAGTACGAGGTGACCCCGACGACGTCCGGTTCGAAGGCGAGCCGCTCGCCGAGGCGGGCACCGGCCCGGGCCGCCTCGGGGTCGTCCACCGAGCCGCCGGCCTTCGCCGAGACCTCCAGGACGAGGTTGGGCGAGCTGGCCGGGAAGGAGTGCTCCAGCAGCACGGCGGCGCGCGCCGATTCGGAGCCCGGGTCGGAGGTGCCGCCGTTGTGCAGGCGGTCGGTGACGCCGGTGCCCACGACCAGCGCGTTGACCAGGAAGACCACCACGAAGAGGAGGGCGGACCAGGGCCGGGCGGTGACCGCCCGGCCGAGTCGCTTGAGCATCGGGAACCTCACGGAGCGGGGGTGGCGGAGCGCTGCCCGGTCGGCAGCGCGGAGAGCAGCTCGCCCACCCGGCCGGGCCGGTCCAGGGTCACGACCCGGGCCACCACCCCGTCCGGGCGCAGGTGGCAGGCCAGGGCCGCCGCCCCGGCCTGCCCGCCCGGCAGCCGGCCGGCCGCGAGGTCGTGGCCGGACGGCCCCGCCGGTACGGGCACGGGCCCGTCCGGCGGCAGCAGCAGCAGGACGTCGGCGAGATCGCGCACGCCGCGCCGGGTCAGCTCGGTGGCGGCCTCCTCGGCCGCCGTCGCGGCCTCCTGCCCGGACCCGGCGACCAGCACGGTGTGCCGTCCGGTCGCGAGGTAGCCGTGCAGGGAGGTGGCAGCGGTCCCGCCCACCGGGCGGAGCGGGGCGTCACCGAGCCGTCGGCCGGGGGTCGGACCGCCCGGCGCGGGCGTGCGCCCGACGGCCGGACTGGCCGTCAGATCGAGGTCGAGCTGGGCGAGTTCCGGAACGATGCGGCGCTCCAGGGCGCCGCTGCGGGAGAGCACGCCGAGCAGCAGGTCGCGCAGGGCGCGGGCCGGGCGCGGCTTGAGCAGCCAGAGCCTGGTCTGCCGTTCGGAGTTGCGCACCGCCCGGGCGGAGGTGGGACGGCGCTCCGGGTCGTAGCTGTCGAGCAGCGCCGGGTCGCCGCCGCGCAGCACGGCCGCCAGCTTCCAGCCGAGGTCGAACCCGTCCTGGACACCGGTGTTGAGGCCCTGGCCGCCGGCCGGGCTGTGGGCGTGCGCGGCGTCCCCGGCGAGGAACACCGGGCCCTGCCGGAACGTGGCGGCCACCTTGGTGTGCACCCGGAAGCGGCTGGTCCACCAGGTCTCCTCGACGGTCCAGCGGCCGCGGCCGCGGGCGTCCAGGAGCTGCTGGAGCTCGGCGTCGTCCGGCGGTCCGGTCCGGCTGCCCGGGGGCAGGTCGAAGAAGATCCGGTGGCCGCCCTCGGGCAGGGCGACCAGGACGAGCACGCCGTCCGGGCTCAGGTGGTACTGCGCCTCGGCGGGCGGCAGGTCGCCGGCGATCCGGCCGTCGCCGAGCACGAACTCCCGGTCGTAGCTGCTGCCCTCGTAGGGGATCCCGAGCGCCTCGCGGACGGTGCTGCGGACGCCGTCGGCTCCGATCAGCCAGGGGACGGCCACGGTCTCGACCGCGCCGCCGGCCGACTCCAGCCGGACCACCGCCCGATCGCCGGCCACCTCGACCGAGGTGGCCCGGGTGGCCCACTCGACCCGGCCGCCGAGGCCGAGCAGCCGCTCGTAGAGCAGTTCCTCGGTGACCGGTTGGGGCACGCAGAGCGGCCCGGGGAAGCGGGTGCCGGTCAGCGTGCCGAAGGAGACGCCGGCCAGCCGGCGACCGTTCGACCAGTACGAGGCGCCGGTGAGCGGCAGGGCCCGCTCGGCGACGGCGTCGGCCACGCCCAGGCGGTGCAGCGCCTCCAGGGCGCCGCTCCACATCACCAGGGCCTTGGGCTCGGCGGCGAAGCACTCCCGGCGGTCCACCAGGCGCACCGGCACCCCGTGCTGGAGCAGGGCGCAGGCCGCGGTCAGGCCGGTGGGGCCGGCCCCGACCACGAGGACCTGCGGCGCCGTCATCGGAGCGCCCCGTCGGCCGGGCGGCCGAGGTCCTCCGCCAGGGGGTGCCCGAGCCGGCTGGAGACCTCGCGCAGGGCCTGGGCGGTCAGCCGCTCGGAGACGTCGCGCACGGTCTGCGCGGTGTTCTCGAACAGCACCGTGTGGAAGCCCAGCCGCTGGGCGGCGTCGAGGTTCTCGGCCGTGTCGTCGATGAACAGACAGCGCCGGGCCTGGGTGTCGAGCCGCTCCAGCAGCCGCAGGTACAGCTCCGGGTCCGGCTTGCGGACGCGCTCGGCCGAGGAGTCGACGACCACGTCGAACAGCTCCTCCACCGGGAGGGTGGCCCGCCAGCGGGGGCTCCACTCCACCACGTTGTTGGTGAGCAGCGCGATCCGGTAGCCGCCGGACTTCAACTGCCGGGCGAAGTCCACGAGCTGGGCATTGGCCCGGCGGCCCTGGAACCACAGCTCACCGAACGGCCGGCCGCCCAGGGCGGCGGCGGAGCCGGGCGGCAGCTCGGCCAGCAGGCGCTCGGTGAACTCCTGCTCGGTGATCGCCGCGACCTCCAGCTCCGCCATCGGGCTGACGCCGTGGCGTGCGGTGGCGGCCGCGAAGGCGGTGCCGATGGCCTGCAGGTCCAGGCCGGTGCGCACCCCGAACTCGGTGAAGGTCTCGGCGAGCGGGTTGGTCAGCACGCCGCCGTAGTCGAGGACCACGGTGTCGATGCCGTCGGCCGACGGGACGAGGTGGTTCAGCTCCACTGGGTCACCTCGATGGCGAGGGTGGCGACGGTGTTGCCCTCCTGGGAGACGGTGATCCGGACCGGGACGGTCACGGCGCCGAGCGCGCCGTCGAAGCTGGCGTCGCCGACCTCGGCGACCGCCTTGGTCACCAGGTCCAGCTCGGCGAAGTCGGTGAAGTCGGCCTTCGCCGCGGTGACCACCAGGCTCTCGGCGGGCAGGCCGTGCAGCTTGGCGACGGCCGCCACGGACAGCTGGCGGGCGGCCTCCAGCTGGAGGTTGCCGGGCACGTGGTCCAGCTTGTGGTCGAACAGGTGGGGGTGGTCGGTGTCCACCACCAGCAGCGCCGAGGCGGTGCCGGACTCGCTGACGGCGGGCTCGGTGAGCACGATGTTGGACGCGTCCCGCCGGCCGACCAGGGAGGGCGCGGAGCGCAGCAGCTGCGGGTGGCGCGGCGAACGCCCTTCCAGCTTCTTGCGGTTGCCGGCCCGCAGCATCTGGAAGGCCCGGTTGGTGACGAAGGTCAGCGCGCCGGAGCCGACGATGGCCTGCACGCCGTCCAGCCAGAAGACGCCGGTGAAGTCGAAGCCGAGCACCCGGCCGGCCGGGTTGCGCTTGGGACGGACGGTGGTGGAGAGCACGGCGTGCGCCGGGCGCGGCCCGATCCGTAGGGCCTCCAGGCCGGAGATGGTGAGGTTCAGCGAGCTGAAGATGAAGGCGCGGTCCAGCGGCACGTCCAGGTACCGGTGCGCGACCAGGACGCCGGACTGGCGCAGGACCTCGACCAGCAGCAGGAAGTCGTAGCTCCCGCCGCGCTCGCCGACGACGTGGGCGCGCGGCAGCTGGGCGGCGACCTCGAAGGTGTGCTCGTCGCGTTCCGGGTCCGGATCGCCGACCCGGGCCGAGTCGGTGACGAACACCTCGGCGATGGCGGCGCGGTGCACCAGGTCGCGCGGCACGGTGGAGGCGAAGCTCAACTCGGTGGTGGGCGCGTGGTTCCGGGACTCCTCGGAGTCCGGCAGTCTCAGCAGCTCGGGTGTGGCGTTCATGCAGATCCCCCCGTTGGCAACATCGGTTTCCCGGATAAACGGCTCGACAGGACGGTCCGACCGCGGGACGGCCTCGGTGCGACGGACCGGTCCTCTCACCGGCTACGGCCGGGGTCCTCGCGGCTCCCGGCCTGCGGCAACTGTCCGGGGCCGCGCTGACCGTCCGCTGAAGGCGCCGGGAAGGGCCCGGGAAGCGGCGGGAAGCGGCGGGAGGGGACGCGGGAGGGGGATCCGCCGGGAGGGCGGCGGCACACCGGCGTCGGTCATGTCCCTGCCCAGGAGCGGCGGAGCCTACACAAACGATGCGGTAACGATCCGGGGCCCCTCCGCCGGCCGGTGGTAACGTCCGCGTGGGGGCGAGACGTCACAACTGCTTTGGGGGGAGCGTTGGCTGACGACGTGTGGTTCGAGGTTCTCGGACCGGTACGGGTCAGACGGGGACAATTCGCGGCGGACCTCGGACCGCCCCGGCAGCGGGCGGTGCTCGCGGTCCTGCTGCTCAACAGCGGGCGTCCGGTGCACACCGAGCGGATCGTCCAGCTGGTCTGGGGCGCCGACGCTCCCGGGCGCAGCGTCAACCTGGTGCAGAAGTACGTCTCCGGCCTGCGCCGGGCGCTCGCCGGACTGGCCACCCTGGCCTGGACGGATGCCGGCTACGTGCTGGCCGCGCCCGGCACGGTGGACGTCGAGCGGTTCGAGGAACTGCTCGTCGACGGGCGGGCGCGCCGGACGAACGGCGACGCGGCCGGCGGCGCGGAGGCGTTCACCGAGGCGGTGGCGCTCTGGCGCGGGCCGCTCGCCCAGGGCGTGGACGGGCCGGGCATCGAGCCGCTGCGGCTGCGGCTGGCCGAGGCCAGGCTCGGCGCGCTGGAGGACCTCTTCGACCTGGAGCTGGAGCTGGGCCGGCTGGCCGGCCGGATCCCGGAACTGCGCCGGCTGGCGGCCGAGCACCCGCTGCGCGAGCGGTTCCACGCCCAGCTGGTGCTGGCGCTGGCCCAGTCCGGGCGGCAGGCGGAGTCGCTGGAGGTGTACGAGCGGGTCCGCCGCCTGCTCGCCGACGAGCACGGCCTCGATCCGGGGCCGCACCTGCGCGCCGCCCAGGAGCGGGTCCTGCGGCTGACCCCGGCCGATCCGCCCGCGCCCGCCGAGGTCCGGGACCGGCCGTCGGTGCCGGTGCCGACGGCCGGAGCGGTGGGACCGGCGGGACCGGCCGCCCCGCCGGCGCCCCGGGCGATCGCGCCCGACGTTCCCCGGCCGGCCCAACTGCCGCCCGGCCCGAGGGGGTTCACCGGGCGCCGGGAGCACATCGACCGGCTCGCCGAGCTGCTGCGGCCCGCCGACGGCACGCTGTCGCTGGTCTGCCTGGAGGGCACCGCCGGGGTCGGCAAGACCGCGCTCGCCCTGCACGTCGCCCACCGGGCCGCGCCGCTGTTCGCCGACGGCCAGCTCTTCGCCGACCTGCACGGCCACGGCCGGGCCGCGCCGGCCGGCCCCGCCGAGGTCCTGGGCGGCTTCCTGCGGGCCCTCGGGGTGCCCGCCGAGCGGGTGCCGCAGGGCGTCAACGAGCGGATCGGCCTCTACCGCTCGCTGCTGGCCGGCCGCAGCGTGCTGGTGGTGCTGGACAACGCCCGGGACGCCGACCAGGTCCGGCCGCTACTGCCCGGGGGCGGCGGCAGCACGGTGCTGGTCACCAGCCGCCGCCGGCTGGTGAGCCTGACCGTCCGGGAGGGCGCCCACCGGCTCGTCGTCCCGGTGCTGCCGGCCGCCGAGGCGCACCGTCTGGTGAACGCGCTGCTGCAGCCCGGGCAGGGTGACGACACGGCCGCCGTGGACGAGATCGTCCGGCTCTGCGCCGGCCTGCCGCTGGCGCTGCGGATCGTCGCCGCCAACGCGGCCTACCGCTCCGACGTGCCGCTCGGCCGGATCGCCCGGGAGCTCACCGTCGACCGGGTGGCCGCGCTCTCCGCGCCGGACGAGGCGCAGACCGCGCTGGCCGGCTCGCTCGGCCTCTCCTACGACCTGCTGCGCACCAACGTCCGCACCTTCTTCTGCCTGCTCGGGCTCGTCCCCGGGCCGGACTTCACCGTGGACGCCGCCGCCACGATGGCCGGTTCGCCACCGGCCACGGCCGAGCGGCAGCTGCGCGAGCTGGAGGTCGCCAACCTGCTGGAGCGGGTGGAGGACCGCTACCGGTTCCCGCACGAGCTGTTGCAGCTCTTCGCCCACGAGCGCGCCCACCAGCGGCTGACGGCCGGTGAACGGACCACCGCGCTGGGCCGGTTGTTCGGCTGGTACGTGGCGACCGCCGCCGCGGCGGGCAGCGGCGGCCCGGCCCCGCGCCGCAGCGTCGACCAGGCGGGCGTGGTCACCCCCGAGACGGGGCGCGCCGCCCGGGACGGCGGGGACCTGTGCGCGGAGTTCGCCAACCTGACCGCCGCCGTCCGGTACGCCGCCGAGCACGGGCCGCTCCCGGTCGCCTGGCAGCTCGCCGACGCGCTGCGGCCGTTCTGCAAGCAGCACGCCCGGCTCGCCCAGTGGTCCGGGCTGGCCGAGTCCGGCCTGGCCGCGGCCCGGCAGGCCGGGGACCGCGGGGCCGAGGCGGTCATGCTGATCAACCTCAGCGACGCCAACCACAACTCCGGCCGGATCACGGCCGGTGAGGACTACGCCCGGCAGGCCCTGGCGCTCGCCGGCGAACTGGGCCGGCCGCAGATCGCGGCGGCCGCGCTCGACCAGCTCGGCCGCGCCGCCTGGATCCGCGGCACCCTGGCCGAGGCCCGGACGCTGCTCACCGAGGCCGTCGAACTGCACACCCGCAACGGCGACCCGCTCGGCCTCGCCGTCTCGCTCGCCGCGCTCGCCCGCACCGAGTTCGACTCGGGCAACCGGCCCGACGCCTACCGCCACTACACCCGCTGCCTGCGGCTGGCCCGCACCATCGGCTCGGACGCCCTGGAGACCATGGCGCTGGCCGAACTCGGCATGGCCCACGCCGCGCTGGGCCGGCCCGGGAACGCCGTCCAGTCGCTGCGGGCGGCGCTCTCGCTCGGCCGCACCGGCAGCCACCGCCGGGCCGAGGCGCTGGTGCTGGCCGTCCTCAGCCGGCTGCATGCCGAGGCCGGGCGCACCGAGGAGGCGCACACCGCGGCCCGCGAGGCCCTGCACGCGGCCGAGTCGCACGGCGACAGCTGGACGGAGGCCGAGTGCCTCAACGCCACCGGCGCCGCCGCGCTGGCCACGGACTGTCCGGCCACCGCCGCCGCCCGGTACGGCGCCGCGCTCGCCCTGGCCGGCCGGCTCGGCTACCGGCGGGCCGAGCTGCACGCGCTGGTCGGGCTCGCCGAGGCCGCCCTCCAGCAGGGCGAGGCCGAGCGGGCCGCCGAACTCGCCGACCGGGCGCACGCCTCGGCCTCGGCGCTCGGCTACCGGCCGCTGGCGCTCACCGCCCAGGGCGTCCGGCGCCGGCTGCCGGCCGCACCGGACCGCGCCGCACCGGACCGCGCCGAGCCCGACGACGCGGAGCCGAACGACGCCGAGCCGGACAGCGCCGCGCGGCCGAGCCCGCTCGGCGCGCACTGACGGCCGCGCCGGAGCCGCGCGCCCGGGGTGGCACGCGGCTCCGGCGGTCGGTCAGCTGTCCAGCCAGTTCTTCTCGGTGGCGATCAGCTTGCCGTCGGCGGCGAAGAGCCGCAGCTCGGCCGGGATGCCGCGCTTGGCGACGGCGATCCAGCGGGCCTCGGAGTCGCCGAGGCCGAGGATGGCCGGCTCGGCGGTGACGCCGTCGGTCCACCGCACCTCGGCGCGGGCGACGCCCGGACGGATCAGCCCGGCCTGGGCCTTCGGGACGTGGAACAGCGGGTCGGCCTCGCCGTTCTTGGCCTGGCGGCCCAGCCAGACCTTGCCGGAGGAGTCCGGATCGCCGTAGAGGAGACCCACCGGGGAGCCCGGCGGTGCGACGAGGGCCTCCGCGGGGGTCGCCAGGCGCTTGCCGTCCAGGACGTAGTAGAAGACCACGTGGTCGGCGTCCGGGGTGCCGTACTCGTTGACGTACGCCTCGGTCGGCGCGGGCCACGGGTAGCCGGCGGCGGCGTCCTCCTCCCAGATCCGCCGGGCCTGCTCGTGGATCCGCTCCTTGCCCGGCGCCGGCCACAGGGCCGCCCAGACGCTCCACGGCCTGCCCTCCTCGGTGCCCGCGAGCACCTGGATCCGGGTCGGGACGAGCGGGTCCCGGGAGCCCTGCGCCCCGGCCGGGGCGGCGCCCGGGAGGACGGCCGCGACGTCGGCGGACGAGACCGCCACCGTCGCGCTGCCGGCCGCCGGACCGCCCACCCCGCCGCTCACCGCGGCGACACCGCCCGCCGTCGCGAGCAGGGCCAGCGCCAGCACGCCGCCCAGCGACGCCCGCCGCCGGACCGCCCGCCGCCGGCCGCCGGCCAGCACCGCCGCGTACGGCGCCGGACCCGCCTCCACCGTTCCCGCCAGCCCGGACAGCGCCCGGGCCACCTCCTCGTCGCCCTCGGCCGCCGTGTCCACGGGCGTCCCGTCGCGGTTCATGCCGCACCTCCGATGCTCGTCATGGTGATGAGTGAGGAGAGCTCGCGCAGCTTGGCGATGCCCTTCGACGCCTGGCTCTTGACCGTGCCCACCGAGCAGCCCATGGCGGCGGCGGCCTGGGACTCGCTGAGGTCCTCCCAGTACCGCAGCACCACCGCCTGGCGCTGCCCGGGCGGCAGCGTGCCGAGCGCGGCCAGCAGCGCGGCCCGGTCGTCCAGCCGCTCGAAGCCGTCCGGGCCGGTCCGCTCCGGCACGGCGGTGACCAGCTGTTCCGGCACCCGGCGCCGGAAGCGGCGGGCGTGCTCGTTCACCACGATCCGGCGCACGTAGGCGTACGGCTCGTCGGCCCGGGTGACCCTCCCCCAGGCGGCGTAGGTCCGTTCCAGTGCGGTCTGGACGACGTCCTCCGCCAGGTAGCGGTCCCCGGTCAGCAGGAACGCGGTGCGCAGCAGACGCGGCCAGGCACCGGTCACGAACGCGTTGAACTCCGCGTCCCGCTCGGCCTTCTTGGCTCTCATGAGTACCTCCTCACCCGACCAGAGCCCGGACCGGCCCCGAACCGTTGCCGGGCACGCCGACGGCCGGCCCCGGAGGACCGGCCGAACGGGCAGAACACCAGGTCAGGAGGACAGCGTGGCAGAGATCGGGAGGGGATCAGGAGGCGGGCGGGATGTTGAAGTTGAGCCGGAACAGGTTCCCCGGGTCGTACACCGCCTTGAGCTCGGTGAGCCGCCGGTGGACCGGCTCGGGGTAGGCGGTGCGCACGGTGGCCGGGTCGGCGTCGTCCATCCCGAAGAAGTTGGCCAGCGCCCCGCCGGTGGACCACGGCCGCAGGCTCCCGTGCAGGGCGGCGTGCGCGGCGCGCAGCTCCTCCAGGGCGAACGGGCCGATCACTCCGGTGGAGAAGGCGAGGTACTCGGCGTCCCGGCCGCCGACCGCGTTCGGCACGGCCGGCTCGCGCGAGTACGCGCCGCCCTGCAGCCGGATCTCGACGATCAGCGGGCTGCCGGCGTCCGGCCCGGCGAGGTCCAGCACCGCGTCCGCGGTGGCGGCGGTGAACGCGCGCAGCGTGCTGTTGCGGTCGCTCGCGGGGTGCGCGAACGGCGGCTCGTGGTGGATCGTGCCGGCCTCGGTGAAGGGCAGCTCGCGCACGGTGTCCAGCAGCGGGGTGCCGAACGCCCGCAGCGGCCGCACCCACTCCTCTCCCTGCCCGGCCGGGCCGCTCCAGGCGACCCGCAGCACGGCGGCGTACCGGCCGCGGAGCGGCTCGGGGACGGCCTCCAGGTCGGGGTAGCGGATCAGCTGGGCGGAGGTGGCCAGCTGCTCGGGGACGGTCCGGCTCCAGGCGGCCCAGCCGTGCAGCGCGGCGGCCGCGGACTCGGCCGGGAAGTAGAGGCCGCCGCCGTACAGGCCGGTGCACGGGACGAGGCCGATCTCCATCTCGGTGACGATCCCGAAGTTGTCCTTGCCGCCGAGCAGCGCCCAGAACAGCTCGGGCTCGGCGGCCGGTGTGGCGGTGCGGTGCCGGCCGTCGGCGGTGACCACCTCAAGGCGGCGCACGTGGTCCGCGGCGAAGCCGTGGTGGCGGCCGAGCAGTCCGATGCCGCCGCCGAGGGTGTAACCGACCGCGCCGACGTCCGGGTTGGAGCCGCTGAGCGGGGCGAGGCCGTGCGGAGCGGCGGCGGCTATCACCTCGCGCCAGCGGACGCCGGCCGCGACGGTGGCGGTGCGCGCGGCCGGGTCGACGGTGACGCCGTCCAGCCCGGCGGTGTCGATCACCAGCTCGCCGTCGGTGGGCACCGAGATGCCGTGGCCGGTGGCCCGGACGGCGACCGCGAGGCCGTTCGCGGCGGCGTACCGGACGGCGGTGGACACGTCCTGCGGGTCGGCGGCGACCACCACCAGGCCCGGGCGGTGGTCCAGCGCGAGGTTGTAGCCGGTCCGGTGGGCGTCGTACTCGGCGTCGCCGGGCCGGTACACCGGCCCCTTGGTCTCGATCATGCGGGGAGGCTAACCCGCCCGGGGGCGGAGCAATCCCGTCCGCATCCGATCTCTGTCAGGTTTCCGGCCAAGGGAGTTGACGAACCGTCGGACCGGTTCACCGGCTGTCGCCGGAGGCCCGGGTCATGATCTCCAGGTTGTGGCCGCTCGGGTCCTCGAAGTAGGCGCCACGACCGCCGAACCAGTCGTTGACCCGGCCCGCGTGGCGGTGGAAGGGGTCGGCCCAGTAGGTGAGCCCGCGCTCCCGGACCCGGTCGAGGATGGCGTCGAACTCCTCGTCGCCGACCAGGAAGGCGTAGTGCCCGGTGGGGACCGGTCCGCCGACCCGCATCACGTCCAGGGCGACGTCGTTGGCGAGCCGGACGACCAGGAAGGGCTCGCTGCGCACCGGGGCGGCGACGCCCAGGACCTCGCTGAGGAAGCGGGCGGTCTCCTCGTCGTCCCGCGCCGGGACGATCGTGTGGTTCAGCTGAACGGCCATGGAACCCTTCCCTCCTGGGGCTTCCGGACGTCTGTCGAGCGTAGGACTTCAAGTCCGCTTCACGTCAAGTGTGTCGTAAACTACACGATGTAGTGCACCGCAAGGAGGGTTTCCCGTGACCGACCAGACCGCCCCGCAGGCCACGACCGCCCCCACGCCCCCGGCCACCGGCCCGGGCGGCGACCGCCGAGGCATGCCGGAGAAGCGGGTGGCGATCGCCCGCGCCGCGCGCACGGTGTTCGGCCGCGAGGGCTTCACCCGGACCAGCGTGGACGCCATCGCCGCCGAGGCGGGCGTCTCCAAGCGCACCATCTACAACCACTTCGCCGACAAGGAGCAGCTGTTCCAGTCGGTGGTCCTGGAGGGCGCCACCGCGGTGGCCGCCACCCAGGCCAGGATCGCCGACCGCCATCTGCGCAAGATCGTCGACCTGCGCACCGACCTGATCGACTTCGGCCTGGAGCGGGTCGACTCGCTCACCACCTTCGCCGAGCACTGGGCGCTGGTGCGCACCATCGAGGCCGAGGCGCTGCACATCCGCCCGGCGCTGCTGGAGGCCTGGCAGGAGGCCGGCCCGCGGGAGACCCACCGGGTGCTGACGCACTGGATGACGGAGTTCGCCGAGCGCGGGCTGCTGGTGGTGCCGGACCCGGAGGAGGCCGCCCGGATGCTCAACCTGCTGACCTTCCTCGCCGTCGCCCAGCCCACCTTCTACGGCGCGCTCCCGATGCCGCCCGAGCGGATCGACGAGGTCGTCGCGAACGGGGTCACGGCGTTCCTCGCGGTGTACGGCGCCGGGCAGTAGCCTCCCGGGGGAGCGCCCGGGCACCCGGGCCGCCACGACCCGCGGGGGGAACGGGACATGGAACTGACCGTGGTGGACATCGGGCCGGGCACGCCCGAGCTGCACCGGGACGTCGCGCCGCTGATCCGGGCGCTGCGTCCGGCGCTCGGGGCCGACGGCTTCGCCGCCTTCGCCGCCGAGGCGCACGCCCAGGGGCTGGTCTTCACCGCCGCCTACGACGAGCGGGGGCGCTGCCTGGCGGTGGCCACCCACCGAGTGCTGGCCACCAGCCGGGGCCGGCTGCTCTTCGTCGAGGACCTGGTGACCGCGCCGGCGGCCCGCTCGGCGGGGATCGGCGGGCGGCTCTTCACGGTGCTCGGGGAGCGGGCCCGGACGGCCGGCTGCGTGCGGATCGAGCTGGACTCGGGGACGGCCAACCACGGCGCGCACCGCTTCTACCACGCCCACCGGATGGCGGTCACCGCCCTGCACTTCGGCCTGGAACTGAAGTGACCGGACGCTGATCTGTCAGGTCCACGGCCGGACTTGACGGACCCGGCGGCACGCCTTTGACCCTCCCGCGCGCCGCCGCCCAGGATTCCGGCCATGGGAGACATCACAGAAAGCAGCGCGGAAACCGCGCCCCTTTTCCTTTCCCGCTCCGAGATCCGGATCTCCGCCGCCCCGGACGAGGTCTATTCCGTGATCAGCGACCTCCCGCGCTGCGGCGAGTGGAGCCCGGAGTGCCAGGGCGGCAGCTGGGTGTCCGGCGAGCCGTCCGCGGTCGGCTCGGTGTTCCGCGGCGAGAACCTGCGCAGTCCGGACGTCGTCGCCTGGGCGCCGGTGGTGCGCGGCACCTGGTTCACCCACGCCGAGGTGGTCGCCGCCGAGCCCGGCCGGACCTTCCGCTGGGCCATGCGGGACAGCGCTGGCCGGGCCCAGGACAGCGTCTGGGCCTTCGACGTCGCGGCCGCGGAGGACGGCGGCAGCATGCTGGTGCACCACTTCCGGATGGGCGGCGCCACCGAGGGGATCCGCGGGATCACCGCGGAGATGGACGAGGACGGCAAGCGCCGGTTCTTCGCCGAGTGGGGCGAGAAGGTCGCGGCCGACCTGGGGGCGACCCTGGAGCGGATCAAGCAGGTCATCGAAAAGGGCTGAAAAAGCCGATCCCCCCCTGAAGCGATTCCGACAACCCCTGCACGTCCCTGAAAGCACAGCGACCCGCAACCCCACCGAGAGGGCGGAACGGTGCTCCTTCAGCGCATAGCCAACCGGGGAATCCGACTGGGCACGCTCTTCGAGCGGGCCGCCGTCCGGAACGGCGCGAACGTGGTGATCCTCGACCACGACCTCGACATCGCTCCCGAGCTGGGCCGGCGGGCCACCGTCGCCGAGCTCGCCGACCTGGTCGACGACCACGCCTCCCGGCTGTGGGCGGCCGGGGTCCGCCCGGGCCGCCGGGTGGTGGTCCACAAGTCGAACAGCTTCGACATCACCCTGCTCGCCTGCGCCGCGGCCCGGATCGGCGCCGTCCCGGTGCTGCTCTCGCCCCAGCTGGACGGCGCGACCGTCACCGAGCTGGTGCGCCGCACCGGCGAACCGTTCCTGCTCACCGACGCGGCCAAGCTCGTCGAGGAGCTGCCGGCCGAGGTCTTCGACCTGGCCTCCGGCGTCCTGCTGGCCTCCGGCGAGCACCCCGGCGCCGTCCCGCTGGCCACGCTGGCCGGCGCCCCGCGGGTCGCCCCGGCCACCCCGGCGCCCGACCACCCGACCCTGATCACCCACACCTCCGGCACCACCGGCACGCCCAAGCTGGCCGTGCACACCGGCCGCACCCTGGAGGCCCGCTACCGCCCGCAGGCGGCCGTGCTGCGCCCGGTCGTCCCCGGGCGGGAGACCATCGCGATCCACGTCTCCTTCGTGCACTCCCGGCTGGTCACCGCCCTGGCGATCTCGCTGTTCCGCGGCTTCCCGATCCTGGTGCTGGCGCACTCGGAGCCCGCGCACGTCGGCGCGCTGTTCGCCCGGCTGCGCCCGGGGATCCTGGAGGCGCACCCCAACTCCTTCATGGAGTGGGAGGAGCTGGCGAAGGACCCGCGCCGCCCGCTGGCCAACGTCAAGCTGTTCTCGTCCACCTTCGACGCGATCCACCCGCGCACCGTGCGCACCATGCTGGCCGCCTCCGCGCGGCGCGCACCGGTCTTCGGCCAGCTGTACGGGCAGAGCGAGGTCGGCCCGGCGGTGGTGCGCTCGTTCTCCCGGCGGCGCGGCGCGGACGCCGACGGCCGCTGCGTGGGCATGCCGTTCCCCGGCTTCACCGACGTCCGGGTGGTGAGCCGCAACGGCGCGCCCCCGTCGGAGGACAACCCGGGGTTCATCGAGGTCCGCAGCGACGGCCGGATCGTCACCTACCTCGGCGAGCAGGCCCGCTACGAGCAGCAGGTGCAGGACGGCTGGTGGCGGATGGGCGACGTCGGCTACCGCACCCGGTGGGGCTGCGTGCACCTGCTGGACCGCGAGGTGGACCTGATCGAGGGCTTCGGCTCCACGCTGGCCGCCGAGGACACCCTGTTCGCCCGGCTCGCCGAGCTCGCCGAGGTGGTGATCGTGCCGGGCCCGGACGGCCGGCCGGTCCCGGTCGTCTGCACCAAGGGCGACCGCCCGCTCGACCCGGCCGCCTGGCGGGCCGCCGCGGCGGGCCTGCCGCCGATGGCCGACCCGGTGCACTGGCGGCTCGGCGAACTCCCGGCCACCGCCACCACCAAGATCAAACGGCTGGAGCTGGCCCGCCGGCTGGCGTCCGCCGAGAGCGACGGGCCGCTCCGATGAGCGGGGACCGCGACACCGCCGCGACCGTGCTGGTGGCCGGCGGCGGGATCGGCGGGCTGGCCGCCGCACTGGCCCTGGCCCGGGCCGGCCACCGGGCGGTGGTCCTGGAGCGGGCGGCGGAGTTCGCCGAGATCGGTGCGGGCATCCAGATCGCGCCGAACGGCATCCTCGCGCTGGAACGGCTCGGCCTCGGCGACGCCGTCCGGGCTGCCGGGGTGCACATGGCCGAGCTGCGCTTCATGGACGGCGTCACCGGCGAGCACGTCACCAGCCTGACCCTCACCGAGCGCTACCGGCAGCGGTTCGGCAACCCGTACGTGGTGGTGCACCGGGCCGAGCTGCACGGGCTGCTGCTGCGTGCCTGCCGGGCCGATGAGCGGATCGAGCTGCGCGCCGCCACCGCCGTCACCGGCTACCGGCAGGACGCCGCGGGCGTGACCGCGCTGCTGGCCGGCGGCGGCGCGGTGCACGGCGACGCGCTCGTCGGCGCGGACGGCATCCACTCGGCGGTCCGTGCCCAACTGGTCGGCGACGGCGAGCCGCGGATCTCCGGCATCACCGTGTACCGGGCGGTGATCCCGATGGAGCTGGTCCCCGAGGAGCTGCGGCTGCTCACCTCGGTGACCTGGTGGACCGGCCCGCACTGCCACTTCGTCCACTACCCGATCGCCGGCGGGTCCTTCCTCAACCTGGCCGCCTCCCGGGACAACGGCGCCACCGAGGCGCTCGCCAACGTACCGGTCCCCGAGGAGACGGTCGCGGAGCAGCTGGCGGGCCTGGCCGCGCCGGCCGCCCGGCGGCTGCTGGCGCTCGGCGAGGGCTGGCGCTCCTGGGTGCTGGTGGACCGCGACCCGGTGGAGCGCTGGACCGACGACCGGGTGGCGCTGCTCGGCGACGCCGCGCACCCGATGCTGCACTACGCGGCCCAGGGCGCCTGCCAGGCCCTGGAGGACGCCGTGCTGCTGGGCGAGTTGGCCGACGGCACCGACGCCCTCGCACGGGCCTTCGCCTCGTTCGCCGCCGAACGGCGCGCCCGCACCGCGGCCGTGCAGCGCGCCGCGCGGGAGTCGATCCGGCTCTGGCACCCGGCGGGCGAGGCCGCCGAGGCCCGCAACCGGCTACTGCGCGGCTTCTCCGAGGGCGAGCTGCACGAGCGGGTGGCCTGGATGCACGGAGTCAAGACCTTTTCATCATCTGATCACCACAACTACGATGGCGAGCCGTGGGCATGATCGACCGTCACCTCCAGATCTGTGTCATCGGCGCGGGTCCGCGCGGCCTGTCAGTACTGGAACGGCTCTGCGCCAACGAACGAACCCGGCCCGCCGGGTCCACCGTCACCGTGCACGTGGTGGACCCGGCGCCCCCCGGCGCGGGCCGGGTCTGGCGCACCGACCAGTCCCGGCACCTCCTGATGAACACGGTGGCCTCGCAGATCACCGTGTACACCGACGACAGCGTACGGATCGAGGGCCCGGTCGAACCCGGCCCGAGCCTGTACGAATGGGCAAAGTCCATTGCCCGGGAGGGCGGTTCCGCCGGCCGTCCGGCCCGCCACGACGACCAGACCCTGGCCGAGGCCGCCGACCTGGGTCCGAACACCTACCCGACCCGCGCCTTCTACGGCCAGTACCTGCACGACGCCTTCCGCGCCGTGGTCGCCGCCGCCCCGCCCACCGTGACCGTCCGGGTGCACCGCTCCCGGGCGGTCGCGATGGCCGACGCGCACGGCTTCCCCGGCGGCCCGCAGGGCGTCCGGCTGGAGGACGGCACCCGGCTGAACCGGCTGGACGCCATCGTGCTCGCCCAGGGCCACGTCCCCGCCCGGCCCACCCCGCGCGAGGCGCGCACCGCCAGCCTGGCCCGGATCCACCACCTCGACTACGTCGCCCCCGCCAACCCCGCCGACGTCCACGTCACCACCCGGCCCGGCCAGAGCGTCCTGCTGCGCGGCCTCGGTCTCAACTTCTTCGACCACATGGCGCTCTTCACGCTCGGCCGCGGCGGCCACTTCGAGCGGGTCGACGGCACCCTGGTCTACCGCCCCTCCGGCACCGAGCCCAGGCTCTACGCCACCTCCCGGCGCGGCATCCCGTACCACGCGCGCGGCGAGAACGAGAAGGGCGCCCACGGACGCCACCTGCCCCGGCTGCTCACCACCGAGGTGGTCGCCGGGCTGCGCGAACGCGCCCGCCGGGGCGAGCCGGTGCGCTTCGCCACCGACCTGTGGCCGCTGGTCTCCCGCGAGGTGGAGGCCGTCTACTACGGCGCGCTGCTCACCGCCAGGGCCCGCGGCGCCGAGCGCGCGGACTTCACCGACCGCTACCTGACCGCCGACGACCCGGCCGCGGTGCTCGACGCCCACGGCCTCCCGGCGACCGAGCGGTGGAGCTGGGACCGGCTCTCCCGCCCGTACGCCGGGCGGGAGTTCACCGACCGCGCGGACTTCCGCGGCTGGCTGCTCGACCACCTGCGCCAGGACGTCGCCGAGGCCCGGGCCGGAAACCTCAGCGGCCCGCTGAAGGCCGCCCTGGACGTGCTGCGCGACCTGCGCAACGAGATCCGGCTGGCGGTCGACCACAGCGGCATCGAGGGCGACTCCTACCGGGACGACCTGGACGGCTGGTACACCCCGCTGAACGCCTTCCTGTCCATCGGCCCGCCGACCGAGCGGATCGAGCAGCTGATCGCGCTCGTCGAGGCCGGGGTGCTGGAACTGCTCGGCCCCGGCACCGAGATCCGGATCGACCCGGTCGACCCGGCGTTCACCGCGCACTCCACCGCCGTCCCCGGCCCACCGGTCCGGGCCTCGGTGCTGATCGAGGCCCGGCTGCCCGAACCCGACCTGCGCCGTACCGACGACCCCCTGCTGCGCCATCTGCTGGACACCGAGCAGTGCGCCCCCTACCGGATCCCCGACGGACACGGCGGCGGCTACCAGACCGGCGGCCTCGCCGTCACCGAGCGGCCCTACCGGCTGCTGGACGCGCGCGGCCGGGCGCACCCGCGCCGCTTCGCGTACGGCGTGCCGACCGAGGCCGTGCACTGGGTGACCGCCGCCGGCATCCGCCCCGGCGTCGACTCGGTGACCCTGGGTGACTCCGACGCCATCGCCCGCGCGGTGCTGGCGCTCTCCCCCGCCCCCGAGTGGCCCGCCGCGCCGCTGCCGCCCCAGGCCCGCGCCGACGGCACCGACGGCACCGACGGCACGTTCCGGGTGAGCGAGACCGAGGAGATCCGACCGAGAGGCGTCGTCGTATGACCGACCAGCACCCCGCCCCGACCGGGGCCGACACCGACTCCGGGCTGCTCTCGCCCGTCCGGGCCGGCACCCCGGTCGAGGCGGCCGTGGCCGACCGGTCCTGGCTGCAGGCCATGCTGGACGCCGAGGCCGCGCTGGCCCGCGCCCAGGCCGGACTCGGCACGGTGCCCCCCGCCGCGGCCGCCGCGATCACCCGGGCCGCCCGCGCCGAGCACTTCGACGCCCGCGAGCTCGCGCTCGCCTCCCGGGAGACCGCCAACCCGGTGGTCGGCCTGGTCCAGGCACTGGCCCGGGTGGTGGCCGCCGAGGACCCGGCCGCCGCCGAGTACGTGCACCGCGGCTCAACCAGCCAGGACATCCTGGACACCGGCGCGATGCTCGTCGCCGCCCGGGCCCTGCGGCTGATCCGCGCCGACCTGGAGCGCACCGCCGGCGCGCTCGCCGCGCTGGCCGCCGAGCACCGGGACACCGTGCTGGCCGGCCGCACCCTGGCCCTGCAGGCGGTGCCCACCGCCTTCGGCCTCAAGGCGGCCGGCTGGCGGCAGCTGGTGCTGGACGCCGACCGCCGGCTCGCCGCCGTCCTGGCGGACGGGCTGCCGGTCGCCCTCGGCGGCGCCGCCGGAACCCTGGCCGGCTACCTGGAGTACGCCCGGCTGGACGGCCCGGACCCGGACGTCGACGCCGGCGCCTACCTGGACCGGCTGGTGGACGCCTTCGCGGCGGAGACCGGACTGGCCCGCCCGGCGCTGCCCTGGCACGCGCTGCGCACCCCGATGGCCGACCTGGCCGCCGCGCTGGCCTTCACCGCCGGGGCGCTCGGCAAGATCGCGGTGGACGTGCAGTCGATGACCCGCACCGAGGTCGGCGAGGTGGTCGAGCCGGCCGCCGCCGGGCGCGGCGCCTCCTCCGCGATGCCGCACAAGCGCAACCCGGTGCTGTCCACCCTGCTGCGCAGCGCCGCGCTCCAGGTGCCGGTGCTGGCCGCCGGACTGACCCAGTGCCTGGTCACCGAGGACGAGCGCTCCGGCGGCGCCTGGCACGCCGAGTGGCTGCTGCTGCGCGAGTGCCTGCGGCTGGCCGGCGGAGCCGCGTTCACCTCGGTGGAGCTGGCCGAGGGGCTGCTGGTCCGCCCGGAGCGGATGCGGGCCAACTTGGAGCTCACCGGCGGACAGCTGGTCTCCGAGCGGATCGCCGCCCGGCTGGCACCCGGGCTCGGCAAGGCTGAGGCCAAGCGGCTGCTGACCGAGGTCTCGCTGACCGCCGACCGGGAGGGCCGCCCGCTGGCCGAGGTGCTGGGCGGACGGCCGGAACTGGCCGGGCACTTCACCCCGGCCGAGATCGCCGAGCTGTGCGACCCGGCCGGGTACACCGGCGCGGCCGGCGCCCTGGTCGACCGGGCCCTGCGGGCCTGAACGCGCGGCCGGGCGGCCGGGGTCCCGGGGGCGGTGAGCCCCCGGGACCCCGGTCCGCTCAGCGGATGACGGTCTTGGTCCGCATCAGGAACTCCCCGAGGTAGCCGTCGTGCGGCACACCCGGCCGGATCCAGTACGTCGGGTGGTCGCCCCGGTAGACGTTGGCGATGCTCGGCTCGCGCAGCAGCCGGTCGAACAGCTCGTCGTCCCCGGTGAGCGCGGTCAGCACCAGCGAGTCGCGCAGCGGCGCGACCCCGGCCTCCGGGCTCCACGGCGCCACCCAGACGCAGGGGAAGGCGAGTTCGATCCCGGCCTGCTCGGCGTCCGGCCGGTCCAGCTGGTGCACCGCCGGGCGCAGCACCGCGCTGCCGTCGCCGAGTTCGGCCACCACGCCGTCACCGCCGAGCCAGGCCCGGGTGCCGGCCGCCCGGCGCAGCAGGTACGCCTCGATCGCCCGGGCCTCGGCGACCGGCTGGACGGAGAGCACCGCCTTCTCGTCCTCCGGCGGCAGGGTGGGCAGCGCGGAGAGCCGTTCGGCGATCGCCGCCGCCAGCGGCGCCGGGTCGCCCTCGACCAGCACGGCGGTGGCGTTGATGCAGGCCACCCCGCCCTGGTGGGCGATCGAGTCGACGACGGTGTCCAGGTGCTCCCGCCAGTCGGTGTCCCGGGTGATCAGGATCTTGGAGCGCCCCGGGCCCTGCGGCAGCACGGTGCTGCCGGCGTACTTGCGGACCACGTCGTCGCCGCCGTAGACCATGCCGAGGTCGGCGCCGGCCAGCAGTTCGTCGGCGACATCGTGGTCGGTGGGCAGCAGCACCACCTGGTCGGAGCCGAAGCCGGCCAGCCGCAGCGCGGTGACCAGCCGGTGCGGGGTGAGCGGTTCGCGCCGCGAGGGCCGGACGGCGACCCGGTAGCCGAGCGCCAGCGCCTCCAGCCAGAGGCCGTGCGGGCCCGGGTGGTTGCCGGCCGCGTGGACGGCGAACACCTCGCCGCGCCTGGTCCACACCGCGCTGCCGCGGCGCGTCGCGCTGTCCCGCCAGTCGGCCACCGCCCCGGCCGGGCGGGCCTGCTGGGCGGCCCAGCCGGCCTTCTCGGCGGAGTCGGCGATGGCCCGGACGGCCTCCCGGACCACCCCGATCGGCACCCCGGAGACCCGGGCCACGGCGCGCTGGTAGCCGTCGAGGTCCAGGCCGTCGATGCGCTCGGTGAGGAAGATCCGCCCGGCCCGGGCGAGCGCGGCGGACCGCTCCTCGGCCGGCAGCGGCTCGGCGGCGTGCAGGGCGCGCATCGCGCGGCTGACGAACAGCCGTGGCACCAGGCTGAGTTCGGCGAACGGCGCGCCGGTGACGTCGCCCACCACGGTCCGCTTGCGGGCCCGGTACGGCTCGCCGGGGCCGAGCGCGTCCAGCTGCAGCAGGGGGGACGGCTGCGAGGGCCGGGACTGCTCCGTCATCAGTACACCCCCTCGACGACCGTCTCGTCCTCGAACTCCCGGACCGGCGCGATGTCCGCGACCGAGTCCCCGGGCTGTCCGGGCGGCGCGGGGATCCGGGTGGCGAGGTCGCGCTCCAGGTTGTTGGGCACCAGCAGCCCCTTGGAGACGTGGTGCATCACCACCTGGCCGCGCTCGCCGTACTCCACCGTCCGCCCGGTCTCCGGGTCGACCACGCCGAAGCTCATGTACGGCGCGAAGGGGTCGTAGACGCAGGGGTCGTCGTCGGTCAGCCCGGGACGCTCGCTGGCGTTGCCGAGGATCATGGTCGAGCCGTAGCCGCTGTAGAGCACGGCCTTCGGGAAGACCTCGGTGCGGTAGAGGTGGCGGGTGTCCGGGTCCAGCTGGGTGCCGACCCAGTTGATCGCCCGGACCTTCTCGTCCACCAGCCGGGCCAGGTCGTCCCGGCGGGCGATCCGCTCCAGCACCGGC
Source organism: Kitasatospora sp. NPDC057595 (assembly GCF_042800875.1). NCBI lineage: Bacteria > Bacillati > Actinomycetota > Actinomycetes > Kitasatosporales > Streptomycetaceae > Kitasatospora > Kitasatospora sp. NPDC057595. The sequence goes on from NZ_JBHVGL010000017.1 coordinate 100,763, forward strand.
GGGGTGCAGAGCAGCACGCCGACGTCCTGGGTCTCCAGCACGAAGGCGACCTGGTCGACGATGTGCTCGGCGTAGGCGGCGGCCTCCTCGCCGCGGCCCGCCGAGATCAGCTTCTTGACCCAGCGCGGGTCGAGGTCGACGGTGAAGGCGAGGCCGCCGCGCAGCGCGGTCTGCGCCTTGATGACGTCGCCGACCATGTGCGGGCCGGTGGGCCCGACGACCAGCCAGTTGACGTCCTGCGGCACGCCGTGCAGGTCGAGCTGGGCGCTGGACCAGCCGAGCAGCCGGTCCAGCCAGTCGCGCAGCAGCAGGATCCGCTTGGGCGCGCCGGTGGTGCCGCCGCTCTCGTAGACGCCGACCACCTCGGCGCGCCCGCCGTAGCCGCGCGGCAGGAGGTCCTCGACCCGGGCGGTGCGCAGTTCGTTGGCGAGGTTGGGGAACTTCGCGAGGTCGGCGTGGGTGGTGACGTCGGTGAGCGGGTCGAAGCCGAGCGAGCCGGCCCGGGCGAGCCAGAACGGGGAGCCGGTCTCCGGGGAGAAGTGCCAGCGCATCGCGGCGCGCAGGTAGGCGTCCGGGTCGGGGCCGGCGTCGAAGGGCAGGTCGAGCAGGGGGTCGGGCAGCGGGCCGGGCCCTTCCAGGACAGGGCTTTCCGGAACAGGGGTCACTGGGGTCCCTCCTCGGGGAGGCGGTCGGTGCCGGGCGGGTTGTCGATGGCGTAGCGCCAGCGGCCGTCGGCGCCGCGCCGGGCGACGTCGGTGGCGGTGCCCGCGGAGCGGAACGGGTTGCCGTCCGGGTCCTCGCCCTCGATCAGGTAGTCGCCGATCAGCAGGGCGAGGTCGCCGGTGGTGTAGCAGTGCCGGAGTTCGATGCGGATCGGCAGGCCGAGGGCCAGGAAGCCGGCGACGGCGGCGCGCCGGTCGTCGCCGGTGAGCACCGTGCCGGGACGGTCGACGAAGGCGGCGCCTGGTTCGAAGAGCGGCTCGACGGCGGCCGGGTCGCCGGTGTTGAAGGCCTCGGCGAAGACGGCGGGCAGCCGGGCCGGGTCGGTCGGCGGGGTCGCGGAGGTCATGGCGGAGGTCATCCCGTCTGGACGCCGGCGGTCACGCCGCCGGCGGGCTGGGCGGGCAGCCGGTCGAGGCTGAAGCCGAAGTGGGTCTTGTAGGCCTCCAGCACGGCGGCGTCGCCGGCGAACTCCTGGGTGCTGCGCTCCCCGCCGGCCAGCGTGGAGAGCTGGTTGCCCTTGAGGGTGATCCGGCCGTCCTCGGTCCGCAGGGTGCAGAACACGTCCTGCAGGAAGGGCGATTCGGGCGCGGTGCGGTACCACCAGAGGGTCGGGCGGAAGTCCTCGATCCGCACCGGGCGGTCGTCCAGCCGGTACAGCGGCCTGCCGTTCAGCAGCACGTCGAAGCCGCCGCCCTCGACGTCGACCAGCTGGAACTCGCCGTCCGGGTCGTGCTGGACCTCGCGGGAGGCCAGCCGCAGCGGGTGGCGGCTGTTGCGGCCGAAGCCGGTGTCGACCAGCCACTGCTCGCCGTCCACGGTGACCCGCAGGGCGAGGTGGCACAGGGCTGCGCCGAGCGTGCCGCCGGGGCGGTGGACCCGGCCGGGGAGGATCTCCACCGGGTAGCCGAGGGCGGTGAGCAGGAACGAGAAGGCCGGGTTCACCTCGTAGCAGCCGCCGCCGCGGTGCTGGCGGACGATCTTGTCGAGGACCTGCTCGTCCATGTGGACGGGCTCGTCGAGGTGGTAGCCGAGGTTCTCGAACGGCACGGACAGCACGTGCCGCTCCTGGAGGCGGGTGAGCGCGGCGAGGTCGGCCCGCTCGGGCCGTTCGGCGCCGATCCGGGCGAGATACGCGTCCACCAAGGCGTCGTCCAGCACGGTGATCTCCTTGTCGGTGATTGCGGTGGTTGCGGTGGTTCCGCCGGGGTTTTCCGGCTCCGGTAATGCTTTTCCAGGTGGAACGGTTGGGGGACGTGTACGACTCGTCAGGGGAATTCCGGCCCTTCCGGCGCTTTCCGCTCGGCGGACGGTAATACCAACGCGTGTTCGATCAGATCACCGGTGATCCGCACGCCGTCGCGGGTGAGCACCGACTCGGCGTGGAACTGCACCGAGGCGAAGCCCGGTCCGCGCAGCGCGTGCACCTCGCCGGTCGTGGCATCCCGGGCGATCCACACCGGGCCGACCCCGGGCGCCTCGAACCACGCCGCCGCAGCGCCCGCGTCGGCTTCCCAGGAGGCGGCGAAGGTGTTGTAGAAGCCGACCCGCTCGGCGGCACCGAACAGGTCGATCGCGCGCTGCACGCCCTGGTTGGGCACCGCGCGGCGGACCAGCGGCAGCCCCAGCTCGGCGCTGAGCACCTGGTGGCTCAGGCAGACCGCCAGGAAGGGCCGCCGCGCGGCCAGCAACTCCCGGACCGCCGCGCGGAGATGGGCGATCTTCGGGTGCGCGGTGTCGCGCGGGTCGCCGGGCCCCGGCCCGAGCACCACCAGGTCCGTCCCGGCGAGCGCGTACGGCTCGTCGAACCGGCGGACCTCGACCTCCAGGCCGAGCGCCCGCAGCTGGTGGCCGATCATCGCGGTGAAGGTGTCCTCGGCGTCCACCACCAGCACCCGCCGCCCGACCAGCCCGGGGCGCGGCCTGGCCCGCTCCGCGTCCCCGGCCAGCCAGAAGTCCGCCAGACCCCCGTTGCGACCGGCCAGCGCCGCCCGCACCCGCGGGTGCGCGGCGAACCGGTCCCGGCCGCCCTCGGTCAGCGCGGCCAGCAGGCCGGCCGCCTTGGCCCTGGTCTCGGCCACCTCGGAGAGCGGGTCGGAGTGCCGCACCAGGGTCGCCCCGACGCCGATCCGCAGCCGGCCGCCGGGCGCGATCTCGGCGGTGCGGATCAGGATGCCGGAGTCCAGGGTCCGCCCGCCGGCCGCGTCCCGGCCGATCAGCGCGGCCACCCCGCTGTAGTAACCCCGGCCGCCGGGCTCGTACTTGGCGATCACCCGGGCGGCGGACTCCAACGGGCTGCCGGTCACCGTCGGCGCGAACAGCGTCTCGCGCAGCACCTCGCGCGGGTCCCGGCCGGTGCGGCCCTCGATGAAGTACTCGGTGTGCGCGAGCCGGGCCATCTCCTTGAGGTACGGGCCGACCACCCGGCCGCCGCCCGGGCAGATCCGGGCCATCATCTTGAGCTCCTCGTCGAGCACCATGGAGAGCTCCTCGCTCTCCTTGCGGTCGGCCAGGAAGTCCATCAGCCCGTCGAGGTCCGGGCCGCGCTCCGGATAGCGGTAGGTGCCGCTGATCGGGTTCATCACCGCCCGTCCGCCGTGCACGCTGATGTGCCGCTCGGGGGTGGCGCCGACCAGCGTCCGCTCCCCGGTGTGCACCAGGAAGGTCCAGTAGGCACCGCTCTCCCGCCGCAGCAGCCGGCCGAACAGGGTGAGCGCGGCGGACGCGGCGTCCCCGCCGACGCCGGCCAGGTAGGAGCGCTTGAGCACGAAGTTGGCGCCGGTGCCCTCGCCGATCTCCTCCGCGACCACCCGGCGGACGGTCTGCGCGTACTCCTCGTCGCCGAGGTCGAAGCCGCCGCCGGTCAGCTCGATCGGCCCGTCCGGGAGCCGGGCGAGCAGGTCGGCGAGCGGCAGCACGGCCTGTTCGGTGACGGTCAGCGCGAGCAGCGGGGCGCCGTCGTCCGGGGCCTCGAAGCCGCGCTCGGCGATCTGCCGGTAGGGGACCAGGGCGAGCAGCTCGTGCCGCTCGCCGGCCGGTTCCCCGGGCGGCCCCGGCTCCCCGGACTCCTCGGGCTCCTCGGGCTCCTCGGACAGCGGCAGGTCGGCCAGCACCGCCGGGGCGGACACCTCGCCGATCAGCAGCTCCACCAGGCCGGGGCCGGTGGCCTCCGGCCGGTGCAGCAGCGCGAACGCGGGCGGCCGGTCGGCCAGCACCCGGTCCAGCGGGGACGGTCGGTCGCTACGCACCGAGCCCGGCACCCCCGTCCACCGTGAGCGCGTGCAGGGTGACGTGGCCGGCCTCGTCGGAGAGCAGGAAGGCCACCGCGTGCGCGACGTCCTCGGGGCGGCCCAGCTTGCCGAGCGGGATGCCGACCTTGTAGGCGGACGGCAGCCCGGCGACGGTAGCGGCCCGCCCGGCCTCGCCGTCCGACCACATGGCGCTGAGCATCGGGGTGTCGGTGGAGCCGGGCGCGACCACGTTGCAGCGGATGCCGTACCGGGCCACCTCCAGGCCCAGGCTGCGGGTGAAGTGGGTGGCCGCCGCCTTGGAGGCCGCGTAGGCCGCCATCTCGGTGCGCGGGACGAGGCCCGCGTTGGAGGCCACCGTGACGATCGCGCCGTGCCCGCGCGGGATCATCCGGCGGACCACCGCCCGGGAGACCCGGAAGACACCCTCGGCGTTGATCGCGAAGGTGGTCCGCCAGTCCTCGTCGCTGAGGTCGCGGATCGCGCCGAGCCGCAGCACCCCGGCGTTGTTGACCAGGTGGTCGAGCGGTCCCAGCCGCTGCTCGGCGGCCTCGACGGCCGCCTCGACGGAGGCGCTGTCGGTGACGTCGGCGGGGATCGCGGCCACCGTGCGGCCCTCGGCGGTCAGCTTGCCGGCGAGCTCGGCGAGGCGCTCGGCGTCCCGGTCCACGGCCGCGACGAGCGCACCGCGCTCGGCCAGCAGCCGGACCACGGCGGCGCCGATGCCGCCCGCCGCGCCGGTGACGAATGCCACCTTGTTTCTCATGTGCGGACCTCCCTGGGGGACGCGGCCCGGGGGCGTGGGCCGCGGGTGGGTTGGGGTGGTGCACGGGACGGAACGGGGTGGTGCGGTGCCCGGGCCCGGACTCGGGTGCGGGCCGGGACCGGACCCGGACTCCGGCCGGGACCGGGCCTCAGGGGCGCCAGGCGGACACCACGGCGAGCGCCTGGCCCGGGTTGAGCCTCGGGTCGCACAGGCTCGTGTACTTGTCGCCGACCCGGGCCAGTCCCGACCCGTCGTCGGCGCACTCGGTGACGTCGTCCGGGGTGGTCTCCAGGTGCAGTCCCCCGTCGACGCCGCCCTCGGCGCGGACGGCCTGCTGGAAGGCCTCGACCTCCCGCACCAGTGCCGGCACCAGCCGGGTCTTCAGCCCGTCCGGCCCGGGGACGGTGTTGCCGTGCATCGGGTCGCTGAGCCAGACCACCGGGTGCCCGGCCGTGCGGACGGCGCGGACCAGCCCGGGCAGGACCTCGGCGACCCGGTCCGCGCCGAGCCGGGCGATCAGGGTGAGCCGGCCGGGCTCGCGGCCCGGGTCGAGCAGGGCGCACAGCCGCAGCAGCTCCTCGGCGGTGGTGGCCGGGCCGACCTTGCAGCCGACCGGGTTCACCACCCGGGCGAGCAGCGCGACATGGGCGCCGTCGGGGTCGCGGGTCCGCTCGCCGATCCACGGGAAGTGGGTGGAGGCGAGCAGCGGCCGGCCCCGCTCGTCCCGGCGCAGCAGCGGCAGTTCGTAGTCCAGCAGCAGCGCCTCGTGGCTGGTCCACGGCGGCGGCCCGACGGCGGCCGGTTCGCCGGGGGCGAGCCGGCCGAGGTGGTCCATCACCCGCCGGGCCGCCTCGTAGCCGGCCGTCAGCCGGCGCGGGTCCGGGGTGCGCCGGGCCCGGTCGGGTTCCGGGCCGTTGACCAGATGGCCTCGGTAGACCGGGAGTTCGACGCCGTCGCACAGCTCGGTGGGGCGCGAACGGGGCTTGGCGTACTGGCCGCCGATCCGGCCGATCCGCACCACCGGGCGGTGCGTGGTGAGCTTCAGCCGGCCGGCCAGCAGGTCGAGCAGCGCGGCTTTGCGGGCGACGTCCCCGGAGCTGCTCTCCTGGGGGTCCTCGGCGCAGTCGCCGGCCTGCAGGACGTGCGCGCGGCCCAACGCGACCCGGGCGAGCAGGGCGCGCAGCCGGTGCACCCCGGCGGCTTCCACCAGGGCCGGTCGGTCGGCCAACTCTTTTCGGACGGCGGCGAGTTCGACCGGATCCGGCCAATCGGGCTGCTGCCCGGCGGGGCGGCCGGCGAGGGCGGCCGCGAGCGGGTCGTGCACTGTGCTCTCCCTCCCGGGTGGGCGGACCCGTCCGGTCGCTAGTCGGCGAGGCCGCGGACCAGTCCGGCCACCCGGACCACCCGGCGGGCCTGGAACTCGACGGCGGCGATGTTCTCCTCGTGCACCTGACCTGGCACGTTGCGGGAGACCGCGCTGGCCCCGTACGGGTTGCCGTTGTTGGGGCGGAACAGCACCGGGTCGGTGGAGCCGGTGGCCAGGATCAGCGAGCCCCAGTGGCAGAAGGCGTTGTGCAGCGCGAGGATCGTCGTCTCGTGGCCGCCGCGCGGCGCCGAGCCCGAGGTGAACGCGGAGACCGCCTTGTCGGCCAGCCCGCCGGGGATCGACAGCGGCGCCGTCGAGTCGACGAACCGCAGCACCGGCGCGGCCGGCAGGCCGAACCGCACCGGGGTGCCGATCAGGATGCCGTCCGCCCAGGCCAGGTCGTCGAGGGTGGCCTCGGGCACGTCCGCGGTACGGACCCGCAGCTCCCGGGCGGCCTCCTCGGTGCCCGGCACGTAGGTGTCGTCCGGCAGGTCCGCGATCCGGCGCAGCCGCACCTCGGCGCCCGCCTTCCCGGCGGCGTCGGCCGCCGCCTCGGCCAGCCTGGCGACATTTCCGGTCGACGAGTAATAGATGACGGCAATGGTGGTCACGGCGGTGAACTCCTCGGGGGCGACGGCGCGGCGTTCCCCTGATCGTTGACCGTGGACCGGCGAGCGGCCAACGGAGTTCCCGGCACTTCGTCAGGTGGCGGCGGACTCCATCAAATACTCGCCGATCACTTCACCGGTCCCGACCTGACATTGACCGGAGGACTCGCTTTTCCGGGCACGAATTGCTCCCTATCCTCGGTCCACGGCCCGTTTGCGGTCCGTCGCAGAGCCGAGGAGCAGTGATCCCGCAGTGAAGAAGCCGCCGGCCGCCTCGCCCCGCACCGGAGACCTGCGGCCGCTGATCTCCGAGGGCGTCTCACCCTGGCTGGACGGGATCCACCGCGGTCTGGCCGCCTCGGGCCTGCTCGGCCGGCTGATCGAGCGCAGGGGTCTGCGCGGCGCCACCACCAACCCCGCCCTGCTGGCCGGCCCGCTGCGGCACGATCCGGCCTACGCCGACCAGTTGGCCCGGCTGGCCGGCCACCACGTCTCCCCCGAGGGCTCGGTCTGGGCCGCCACCGTGCACGACCTGCGGCTGGTCTGCGAGGAGTTCCTCGGCGTCTTCCGCACCACCCACGGCCACGACGGCCTGGTCTCCGCCGACCTGGACCCGCGGCTGGCCCACGATCCGGCCGCGACCGTCGCGGAGGCCGTCGAACTGGCCCGCGCGGTGGACCGGCCCAACCTGCTGGTGAAGATTCCGGCCACCCCCGCCGGGCTGACCGCGATCCGCGACTGCCTGGGCCTGGGGCTCGGCGTGCACGCCACCGGCCTCTACTCGGTGCGGCGCTACGGGCAGGTGGTGGACGCCTACTTCGACGGTCTGGAGCAGGCGCTGGCGGCCGGCCACCGGCTGGCCGGCATCGCCTCGGTGGCCTCGCTGCCGGTCGGCCGGGTCGACCGGGAGATCGACCGGCGGCTCGCCGCGATCCCCGGGCCGGACGCCGCGGCGCTGCGCGGCCTCACCGCGCAGGCCGCGGCCCGGCTGATGTACCGGGCCTACGAGGACCGGCTCGGCGACGGCCGCTGGCGCACCCTGCGCGCCTCGGGGGCGCGCCCGCAGCGGCTGCTGTGGACCGACTCGGCGCTCGGCGGGGCCGCCGCGCAGGCCCGGTACGTGGCCGGGCTGGTGTCCTGGGGCACCGCGCACGCGATGACCCGGCCGGTGCTGGAGGAGGCGGTCCGCAAGCTCCGGCTGGAGGGCGACACCCTGCTCGGCCGGCACGAGGCGGCCCGCGCGGTGCTCGACCGGCTGGGCCGGCTCGGCATCGACTACGGCGCGGTGGCCCGGCGGCTGGAGGAGGAGAGCGTCCCCGGGCTGGTCGAGCACTGGCGGCGGCTGCACACCGCCGTCGAGGGCCGCCCGGCCGGCCTGTCCGGCGATCCGGAACCGGCCCGACTGAGCTGATCGCGCCGGAGGGCTGACTGGCCGTCACCGCCTTGGCATGTGCCCCCGGCGGGCGCCCGGACCCGTTCTTGACGGGACCAACCGCCCCCGCATACCTTCCGATCAGCAGGCCGTCACGCACTCCTTCGTCCAGGAGGGCCTGGGGGAGGGAAGGTCATGACGCGACGGTCGGCCGACTCAATCGCGTTCAACGTCCTGGAACTGCTGGCCAGCGAGGCGCCGGCCGCCGAGGTGGCGGAGCTGGTCGAGCAGGCCCGGCGGGGTTGCGAGTCCGCCCGGGAACGGGCGGCGCTCTGCCGGATCGAGCAGCTCGGTCTGTCCATCCGCTCCCAGTCCCAGCGCCGCCGCCGGCGCGAGGCCGGGCTGACCGCGCTCGCCGACACCGCCCGCGACCTGGCCCTGCCCTACGAACTGGACAGCCTGCTGCGGGTGATCACCCGCCGGGCCCGGCTGCTGCTGGGCGCCGACCTGTCCTGCCTGACCACCACCGAACCGCCCGGCGGCGAGCCGGGGCCGGAGCCGGTGCGGATCCGCACCACCGACGGCACCTGCGGGTCGCTGCGGGCCGGCCTGGCCGTGCCCGACGGCTTCGGCCTGGGCGGCGGCGTACCGGCCGACCCGGGGCCGTTCTGGACCCCGGACTACCTCGCCGACGAGCGGATCCGGCGCAGCCCGGTGGTCGACGCGACGATCCGCGCCGAGGGGCTGCGGGCCGTGATGGCCGTCCCGCTGGGCCACCGCGGCCGGCCGTTCGGCACGCTGTACGTCGCCGAGCGCGCGGTGCGCTACTTCACCACCGACGAGATCTCGCTGATGGCCGCGCTCGGCGACCTCGCCGGGGTGGCGATCGAGAAGGCCCGGCTGCTGGAGCGGGCCTCCCGGGCGCCCGCCGGTCCGCCGGGCCGGCCGGTCGCCCCGGCGGACCGTTCGGACGAGGCGGGCCGTCCGGGCGGCACGGACGGTTCGGGCGGTTCGGGCGGCACGGACGGTTCGGGCGGCACGGACCGGGCGGACCCGGCCGGTGAACTCGCCGAGGTGCACCGGAGCCTGGTCGACCTGGCGCTCTCCGGCCGCGACCCGCACGCCCTGGTCCGGGACGCCGGCCGCCGGCTCGACCTGGGCCTGCGGGTGTACGCCAGCGACGGCACCGTGCTCGCCTCGGCCGGCGAGCTGCCCGAGCTCGACGAGCCGACCGTGCTGGCCACCGCCGTCGACACCCACGCGGCCGGGCGTCCGGTCCGGCTGGCCGGACCGCTCTGGGCCACCCCGGTGCGCGCCGGTTCGACCGACCTCGGCACCCTGCTCGCCCGCCCGTCCGGCCAACGTGCCGAACGGGCCGCGGAGTTCTGCCAGAGCGTCGCGCAGGCCCTCGCGGTCGCCCTGCTGCTGGAGGGCGAGCGGTCGGCCGCCCCGGCCCGCCCGGTCCGCGACGAGCTGCTCGACGAACTGCTCAGCAACCCGCAGCGCCCGCCCCAGCAACTGGCCGCGCGGGCCCGCCGGCTGGGCATCGACCTGTCCGCCGAGCACGTCCTGGTGGTCGCCCGGCCCGAGGGCGAGGCCCAGGGGCGGACGGCGACCTGGGCCGGCCTGTACGCCCACCGGATGGGCGGCCTCAAACGGGTGCACAACGGCCGGGCGGTACTGCTGCTGCCCGGCGCCGATCCGGGCCGGGCCGCCAGGGCGGTCGCCGAGGAGCTCACCCCGCTGCTCGGCCTGCCGGTGACGGTCGGCGCGGCCGGGCCGGTCTGCGACCCGACCTCGGTCCTGCACGGCTACCGCGAGGCGCTGCGCTGCCTGGACGCGATGACCTCGCTGGGCGCCGTCGGCCGTGCCGCCTCCGCGCGCGAACTCGGGTTCGTGGGCGTTCTGTTGGCGGACAACCATGACATCGACGGGTTCATCGAGTCGGCCGTCGGGCCGGTCCTCGACTACGACCGGCAGCGGCTCACCGAGCTGACCCGCACCCTGCAGGCCTGGTTCGAGACCGGCAACAGCCCGACCCACGCGGCGCAGCGGCTGCACGTGCACCCCAACACGGTGGCCCGGCGGCTGGAGCGGATCGGCGAACTGCTCGGCCCGGACTGGCTGAAGCCCGAGCGCTCCTTCGAGATCCAGCTGGCGCTCAAGCTCTGCCGGGTGCGCCGGGTACTGCTCGACCGCAACACCCGGAACACCCGGGACGGTCGCGAGGGGCGCGAGGGCCGGGACGGCCGCGACTCCCGCGACGGGTCGGACAGCCCCGACGCCCTCGACAGCCAGAACACCCGGGACACCCAGAACACCCGCGACGCCCGGGGCCCGAGCGACAGCCGCAACGGCCACCCCGGCCCGGGCGGCTGACGCCCGCCCGGGGCTCACGGCCGGTCGTCGCCGCGGGCCAGCACCGCCACCGCGTGCGCCGCCGAGGCCAGCGTGATGTGCCGGTGCCAGCCGCCGAACGAGCGCCCGGCGAAGTCCCGCACCCCGACCCGGTCGGCGGTCCGGGTGAAGTCCCGGTCCACCCGCTCGGCCAGCCGGGCCAGCCGCACCAGCCCGGCCGGTGGCAGGTCCACCAGGTCGGTGAGCCACAGCTCGGCCGGCCAGCGCCCGCCGACCGTGCCCACCCCGAGCAACAGCAGGTCCGCGCCGCCGCGCCGCCCCCGGTCCGCCCGGGCGGGCCCCGGCCAGGCCGGACGCACCCGCACCGCGGCCACCAGCCCGGCGCGCAGCGCGCCCGCCGCGTCCGACCAGACCACCGGCCGGCGCAGCTCCCGGGCGGCGGTGAGCAGTTGGCAGGCCGGCCCGGGCCCGGCCGGGTGGCCGGGCAGCGGCGCCACCGGCCGCAGCGGGAAGGAGCCGTTCACCCGGACCAGCATCGGCACCCGCTCGGCCCGCATCCGGCGCACCATCCGCAGCCCGTCGGCGTCCCGGGCGTCCGCGACCACCGGGCGGGCCGGCAGGCCCCAGCGGGCGGGCAGGCCGAGCACCGCCTCCAGCGCGCAGTCGCCGAGGCTCTCCGCGTCCACCTCGTCCGGGATCAGGGCCTGGCTGCGCCGCGGCGCGTCCTCCAGCCAGGTGCGCGGCAGGTGCAGCCGCCAGTTGACCGGCCCGCTGAAGCTCTCCGAGGCGGCCCAGACGCCCACCGCCTGCTGGGCGTTGAGCACCTGGCCGAGGGCCGGGATGAAGCGGCGGTCCACGCCCACCGAGTGGTCGCCGGCCTTCGGGACGACCATCGGCCGCAGCACGTAGGCCTGCGGCGGGGCGATCCGGGCGAGGTGCTGGGCAAGCGCCTGGCGGACCGGGCCCCAGTCCCAGGTGGAGCTGGTGATGAAGTGGTGCAGGCTCTGCTCGGCGGCCGGACCGCCGACCATGGTGGCGATGTTGCGGATCGACTTGCGTCCGCTCGCGCCGAGCAGTCCGCGCAGGTACTGCGCGCCCTTGCGGCGCTGGTCGCTGCGCGGGAGCGAGGCGAACAGCACCCCGCACAGCTCCTTGAGCAGCACCTCGTGCGAGGCGTCGAGCAACCGGCCGTCCTCCGGCGGGGCCTGCGGCTCCACCGGCAGCGGTCGGGTCATGGCTGTTCCGCTCATCGGTCCCCCCTCGAATCGCGGTGTGGCTGCGCCGTACTCACGGCCGGGGTCCGTGTCCAGACCCTAGGCTTCGCGCCCCGTCCCGCTAAGGTGCGCGGCCCACCCGTCCGGCGCGGTCGGTGGTGGCCCGGCCACCGGGGTCCCGCCGACCGGTGCGGCGGATCCGCATTCCGGTACGGCGGGCCCCGGTGGCGGGCCCGGGTCGGGCACTCAGGCGGTGAAGTCCGCGGCGTGGTCGCGGGCCCACTCGGCGAAGGTCCGGGCCGGGCGGCCGGTGAGCCGCTCCACCGTGTCGGACACCTCGGTGGGGACGCCGTCGGAGCCGGCCCAGTAGCCGACCACCGCGTCCATCACCCAGACCGGGACGATCGGGGCGAGCGCCTCGCGCGCCTCGGCCTCGGTCAGCTCCTCGAACTCCAGCGGCCGTCCGAGCGCCTCGGACAGCGCCGCCAGCTGCTCGCGCTGGGTGATCGAGACCGGGCCGCTGAGGAAGTACGCCTGCCCCTCGTGGCCCGCCCCGGTGAGCACGGCCGCCGCGACCGCGGCGATGTCCTTCTCGTGGATCGCGTCGCTGTGCGACTCCGGGTACGGGAAGCGGATCCGCCCCTCGGCCCGGATCGACTCCGGCCAGCCCCACATCAGGATGTTGGTGGCGAAGTTGTGCGGCCGCAGGAAGGTGTGCGGGATCCCGGAGGCGAGCACCGCCTCCTCGACCGCGCGGTGCATCTCGACGATCGGCTTCTGCACCGGGAAGGACTCCACCACGGTCTGCGAGGAGAGCACCACGACGTGCCGCACGCCCGCCTCCTTCGCCGCGGCGAGGAAGCCGGCCGTGCTCTGCGGAACGGCGTAGAGGAACACCTTCTCCACCCCGGCCAGCGCCGGGCCGTAGGTGTCGGGGTCGGTGAGGTCGAGCACGGCGGTGTCGGCCGGGGCCGGCGGCGTCAGCTTCTCCGGGGTCCGGGCGCCGGCCCGGACGTCGGCGCCGGCCGCCAGCAGGTGCGCCAGCACCTCGGCGCCGACCTGGCCGGTCGCCCCGGTGACGAGGATCTTGCCCATGGGTACGGCTCGCTTTCTGAACGTCGGTCGGGAAGGTCAGGGGGACGGGGAGGACGAGGAGGACGAGGAGGACGAGGGTGACGCGGAGGACGGCGCCGCGGCCGTCCCGGCCGGCTTGCGGCGCGGGGCGGAGAACCGCCGGGTGATCGGCGCCTCGACCAGCCGGTACAGCACCCAGGAGAGCAGCACGGTCACCGCGATGGCGAGCAACAGCAGGCCGACACCCTCGACGGTGGAGTACATCCGGGTGCCGAGCAGGTCGCGCAGCTCGGTCAGCACGACGAAGTGCAGCAGGTAGAAGGCGAAGGAGATCTCGCCGAGCCAGGTCATCGTCCGGTTGCGGAAGGGGGTGAACCGGCCGTCCCGGTCGGCGATCGCGGTGGCCGCGACCAGCAGCGCGATCGGCAGCACGGTGAGGGCCCGCTGGGCGTACAGGTAGGGCATCCAGCGGGTGGCGGCGTAGCCGGCCACCAGCAGCACGCCGGACCAGACCATGCCGATGTCGCGCCAGCGGCCGGAGCGCACCGCGAGCGCGACCAGGATGCCGAGCGCGAAGTCGACCATCCGCACCGGCGGGAGCACGTAGGCGAACCAGTACTGGGAGACCGAGGCCCCGTAGCCCCCGGGAACGCCGGGGGTGTCGGGCAGCAGCAGGTAGGCGAGGGCGGGGGTGGCGACGACGGCGGCGACCGCCCCGGCTATCCAGTACGGCAGCCGCTCGGGGCGGATCGCGCGCAGCGCCCGGTGCAGCAGCGGGAAGGAGAGGTAGAAGACCAGCTCGGCGCCGAGCGACCAGCTCGGCGGGTCGACGCTGAAGTAGGTGTTGAAGTCGGGTATCCAGACCTGCACCATCAGCAGGTTGAGCACCGCGGTGCGGACCGGGGTGTAGGCACCCGCGAACAGCACCAGGGCCAGCGCCCAGGTGACCACGTAGTTCGGGACGATCTTGACCAGGCGCCGCCGCCAGAACCCGGTCGCGGTGTCTCCGGGGCGGGCCGACCAGGTCAGCACGAAGCCGCTGAGCACGAAGAAGAAGGCCACGCCGAGGCCGCCGGCCTGGTCGGCGAGGTCGGTGAAGCGGTACTCGGCGCGGTCGTCGGCGAAGAACCGCAGGGTGGGGATCGGCAGCGCCGCGTGGTAGGCGAAGACCGCGAGGGCGGCGGGGAAGCGCAGGCCGGTCAGGGACGGCAGACGGACGGCGGCTGGGCGCGTCGTGCCCGGTCCGCTCCCGCCGGCGGGTCTCGGTCCCGGCTGGGCGAGGAGTCGGTCGGTGGCCATGGTTCCGTCCTTGGGGTCGGGCGATGGGTGGGGACGGAGGCAGGCCGGCCCCACCCGCAGACCAAGTAAACTACTCCGTGCAGATGAGAGATTGCACCGATCGGTGTAGCATCTATGTCAGGTCGGGGGACAACCCGTCCACACCCTGCTTTCCTTCCGAGACAAGGGAGTTGACGAACGATGCCGCGATCCGACGCCGCCCGTGCGCATCTCCCGCAGGATCGGCCCCATGCGTGCAGCGTTCATTCCGCAGCTCGGACCGGCCACCGTCATCCGTCACGGCGAGGTGCCCGAGCCGGTCCCCGGCCCCACCGACGTCCTGGTCGAGGTGACCGCCGTGTCGGTCAACCCGGTCGACATCTTCGTCCGCTCGGGGCTCTTCCCGACCGCCCTGCCCTTCCCGTTCGTGATCGGGCGGGACCTCGTGGGCACGGTGGTCAGGGCCGGCCCCGGCGCCCCCGGCTTCACCCCCGGTGACCGGGTCTGGAGCAACAGCCTCGGCCACCAGGGCCGGCAGGGCGCGGCGGCCGAGCGCGCGGCCGTCCCCGCCGACCGGCTCTACCACCTGCCCCCGGACACCGACCCGGCCGAGGCCGTCGCCGTCGTCCACCCCGCGGCCACCGCGTACCTCGCCCTGTTCACCCACGGCGGGCTGCGCACCGGCGAGACCGTGCTGGTCGGCGGCGGGGGCGGCAACGTCGGCGGCGCCCTGATCGTGCTGGCCGCCGAGGCCGGCGCCCGGGTGGTCGCCACCGCGAGCCCCGGCGACGCCGGGCACTGCCGGGCCCTCGGCGCCGCCGAGGTGCTCGACTACCGCGCCCCCGACCTGCCCGACCTGCTCCGCGCCGCCTGCCCCGGCGGCATCGACGTCCACCTCGACACCTCCGGCACCAACGACCTCGCCACCGCCGTCGACCTGCTCGCCCCGCGCGGCCGGATCGTGCTGCTCGCCGGCGCCCGCTCCCGCCCCGAACTGCCCGCCGGCCGGCTCTACATGAAGGACGGCTCGATCCGCGGGTTCGTCATCTCGCACGCCACCACCGCCGAGCTCGCCGAGGCCGCGGTCGCCGTCAACCGGCTGCTCGCGGCCGGCCGGCTGCGCCCGCGGGCCCTGGAGATCCATCCGCTGAGCGCCGCCGGCGAGACCCACCAGCGGCTGGAGAAGGGCGAGCTGAACGGCCGACGGGTCGTCCTGACCCCCGGGCCGTGACGGCTCGCCCCGCGTCCCCCCGCACCTCCCGCACGCCCCGCACGCCCCGCACGCCCCTGGCCGACGCTCCCCCCGACCGCCACCGAAAGGCTCCCCCATGTCCCCGTCCGCCGGCGCCGAGCAGGCCGCCGGGCCGCGCCGCTCGGGCCTCCTGCTGGCCCTGCTGGCGTTCGCCCAGTTGATCGTCTCGATCGACTACAACATCGTCTACGTGGCGCTCCCGGAGATCGGCAGCGGCCTCGGCTTCTCCGCACAGACCCTGCAGTGGGTGGTCAGCGCCTACGCGGTCGCCTTCGGCGGCTTCCTGCTCTTCGGCGGCCGGGCCTCCGACCTCTTCGGCCGCCGCCGGATGTTCGTCCTCGGCCTGCTGCTGTACGCCGGCTCCTCGCTGCTCGGCGGCCTGGCCAACGTCCCCGGCCTGCTGGTCGCGGCCCGCGCCCTGCAGGGCCTCGGCGGCGCCTTCCTGTTCCCCGCCACCCTCGCCCTGGTGGTCACCGGCTTCGCCGAGGGCCGCGAGCGCAACCGGGCCCTGTCGGTCTGGGCGGCGGCCGGCGCCAGCGGCATGATCATCGGATCGCTGGCCGGCGGGGTGCTCACCGAGGCCTTCGGCTGGCAGGCGGTCTTCTACGTCAACGTGCCGCTGGCCGGCGGCGCCGCCCTGCTCGCGCCCCGGCTGATCGCCGCCGACGGCCCGCGCGAGAGCGGCCGCTCCTTCGACCTGCCCGGCGCGCTGACCTCCACCGCCGGCGCCACCCTGGTGGTCTTCACCCTGGTCCAGGCACCCGCCTCCGGCTGGACCTCGCCGCTGGTGCTGATCACCGCCGTGCTCGGCCTCGGCCTGCTCGCCGCCTTCGTGGCGATCGAGTCCCGGGCCGGCGACCCGCTGATGCCGCTGCGGCTCTTCCGCAACCGCAACCTGTCCACCGGCGTGCTCACCACCTTCCTGTTCATGGCGAGCTTCGGCACCCTGCTGTACTTCCTGACCGTCTACTTCCAGACCGTGCACGAGTACAGCGCGCTGCGCACCGGCGTCGCCTTCCTGATCCCGATGGCCTGCGGCTTCCTCGGCTCGATGCTGGGCGGCCGGCTCGCCACCCGCTTCGGCGCCCGCAACACGCTGATCGCCTCCTACCTGTTCGGCGCGCTCGGCACCGCCGCGGCGGCGCTGGCCATGGAGCCGGACGGCAGCTACGTCGCCCTGCTGCCCGGCCTGGTGGTGCTCAGCGTCTGCCAGGGCGTCATCTTCACCACGATGTTCGCCGCCTCCTCGACCGGGGTGCACCCCTACGAGCAGGGCATCGCCTCCGGCATCGTCTCCACCGGCCAGCAGGTCGGCAGCGCGGTCGGCCTCGGCGCCCTGGTGGCGATCGCCAACGCCGGCACCGAGGGCCTGACCGGCGAGGCACTGCGCTCGGCCACCACCGACGGCCTGCGCACCGCCGTCCTGGTCGCCACCGGCGGCATCGTCGCCCTGGTCCTGGTCGCACTCGGCTTCGACCGCGCTCCCCGCCCGGCCGCGGACGCCGTCGACGACGGTGCCGCGAAGAGCCTGGCCTGACCGACCCCGCCCCGGCTCCGTTCCGCTACCCGTTCAGCCTTCCGTCCGCCCTTCCGTTCCGCTTCCCCGAGGAGAACCTCCGCCATGCCCATCGTCGAAAGCCCCAGCGCCCGCGTCTCCTACACCGTGGCGGGCTCCGGCCACCCTCCCCTGATCTTCGTGCACGGCACCGGCTTCGGCGCCGCGGGCACCTTCGGTCACCTCACCGGTGACTTCACCGACGTCCGCACCGTCCTGCTGCCGGACTTCGCCGGCTGCGGCGACACCGAGGACGACGGCCGCGAGCTCACCCCCGAACTGCTCGCCGAGCAGATCGCCGCCGTGATCGAGGCGGCCGGCGACGGCCCGGCCGACGTGGTCGGCTTCTCGCTCGGCTCGGTGGTCGCCGCCACCCTCGCCGCCCTGCGCCCCGAGCTGGTGCGCAGCCTGGTGCTCACCTCCGGCTGGAGCCGCCCGGACGACGCCTACCTGCGCAACCACATGACCACCTGGCAGGCCATCCGCGGCGACGCCGACGCCTTCGGCCGATTCGGCACCCTGACCGCGTTCAGCCGCGACCACCTCAACTCGCTGGACCACGCCGCGCTCGAAGGCATCATCAAGGGCAACCAGCCCACCGAGGGCGCGCTGCGCCACATCGACCTCAACCTGCGCGCCGACATCCGCCCGCTGCTGCCCCGGATCACCGCCCGCACCCTGGTGATCGGCTGCACCCAGGACGCCACCGTCCCGGTCGGGCTCTCCCGCGAGCTCGCCGACGCCATCACCGGCAGCACCTACGCGGAGATCGACAGCGGTCACGTCGTCGTCTACGAGCAGGGCGCCGAGTGGTCCCGCCTGGTCCGCGACTTCGTCCTCCAGGAAGGCTGATCAGCGCCCCAACAACAGTTCCCGCCCCGGGTGATGACACATGATCACCCGGGGCGTAGGGTTTCGACCGTGGACGAACTGACCTTCCGCTCGAAGGACCGGTACCACTGGTCCTGGAGTTTCGCCATCTGGTTCGGGATGGCCGCGGCCATCGCCGGCGCCCGGGTCGTGTACGACCTCGGCACCACGACCCTCCTCTGGATGACCGGCGGCATCGCCGTTCTCTCCGTCCCCCGCCTGGTGGCCCGCGACTCGTGGAGCACGGTCGGCCCCGCCGGGATCACCATCCACGGCCCCGTCCGCCGCCGCGGCCGCACCTATCCCTGGCAGGACGTCCGGTGGATGGAGGTGTACGAGACGGAGAGCCGGTTCGGGCCGTGCCGCATGCTCCAGATCCACTTCGCCAACGGCCGCAGCCGCTTCCTGACCGGGCTCGTCCAGGACCACTCGCACCCCTCGCCCGACTTCGACGAGCAGGTGTGGCGGGTGCGCAACTGGTGGCACCTCAGCACCGAGCCCGCCGCCCGGGTGCGACCGCCGAAGAAGTTCCTCGACCTGCCGACCTCCCAGCTGGTCGCCCTGGTGGCCATCGTCGTGATCGGCACCGTCGTCCCCGTGATCGTGATCCACAAGTGGTGACGCCGGCCGGGTCCGGACCCGGGGCACCGGACGCAGGCGAACTGGTCTTCCGCGGGCGGGACCGCTACCGCCCGTCCCCCGCGCACCTGGCCCTGGTGCTCCTCGTCCCGGCCGTCGAGGCCGCCGCCACCATCCGCGGCCTGGGCCTCACCGGCGCCCTGTGGCTCGCCGGCGGCACCTTCGCCTTCATCGGCCTCGGCCTGGCGCTCGCCCGGCGGAGCTTCAGCGCGGTCGGGCCCGGGGGCATCACCGTCTGCTGGGGCTTCGGGCGCGGACGCACCCACCCCTGGCAGGAGATCCGCTGGATCGACGTGCGGACCACCAAGGCCGAGGGCGGGACCGCGTCCCAGGTGCGGATGTTCCTCGCCGACGGCTGCCGCCGCGCGCTCCCCGGGCTGGC
The DNA here is from genome assembly GCF_042800875.1 of Kitasatospora sp. NPDC057595. Taxonomy (NCBI): domain Bacteria; kingdom Bacillati; phylum Actinomycetota; class Actinomycetes; order Kitasatosporales; family Streptomycetaceae; genus Kitasatospora; species Kitasatospora sp. NPDC057595. The sequence goes on from NZ_JBHVGL010000017.1 coordinate 119,465, forward strand.
GGACAGCCCCCTCCACCCCTCCCCGGACTTCGAGGAGCAGTACCGCCGCATCCTCGCCCGGTGGGAGCTGAGCACCGAGGAGTCCGGCCGGGTCCGGCCCCGGAGGCAGCTGCGGGACCGGATCCCGCCCACGGTGGCCGGCTACCTCGTCGCGCTCGTCCTCGTCCCGCTCGGCACGCTGGTCTTCCTCCTGACGAGGTGAGCCCGGCCGCTCCTCACGCACCGCGGCCGGCCCGCTCCGGACGGTGCCGACGGCGTCCCGGGCCGCCGTTGGCAGCGGACCGGCGTCCCCTGTGACACTGGAGTCGCTCGAAAACCGAGGTGCGCCCGACCGCATCTCCTTGCGAACCTAGAGGGATGCCCGCCGTGAGTTCTCCCGCAGTCCAGTCCGCCGCCGAGTCCGCCCGGAGCGAGGGGCCCGGCATCGGCGAGCTGGCCGCGCGCCTGCCCGAGCTGACCCTGCGCGACCAGGTGCGGATCGGCCGCCGGCTGGACGGCGCGCGCCGGGTCCGCAAACCCGAGGCGCGCGCGAAGATCGCCGCCGAGATCGCCGCCGACGTCGCCAGGGCCGAGCTGGTGGTCGAGCGCCGCCGCGCCGCCGTGCCCGCCATCGACTACCCCGCCGAGCTGCCGGTCAGCCAGAAGAAGGACGAGATCCTCGAAGCCGTCCGCGATCACCAGGTGGTGATCGTGGCGGGCGAGACCGGCTCCGGCAAGACGACCCAGATCCCCAAGATCTGCCTGGAGCTGGGCCGCGGCGTGCGCGGCCTGGTCGGCCACACCCAGCCCCGCCGGATCGCCGCCCGCACGGTGGCCGAGCGGGTCGCCGAGGAGCTGCGCAGCCCGCTCGGCGAGGCGGTCGGCTGGAAGGTCCGGTTCACCGACCAGGTCGGCCCGGACACCCTGGTCAAGCTGATGACCGACGGCATCCTGCTCGCCGAGATCCAGACCGACCGCGAGCTGCGCCAGTACGACACCCTGATCATCGACGAGGCCCATGAGCGCAGCCTCAACATCGACTTCCTGCTCGGCTACCTCAAGCAGCTGCTGCCCCGCCGCCCCGACCTCAAGGTGATCATCACCTCCGCGACCATCGACCCGGAGCGGTTCTCCCGGCACTTCGAGGACGCCCCGATCGTCGAGGTCTCCGGCCGCACCTACCCGGTCGAGGTCCGCTACCGCCCGGTCGTGGACGAGGGCGACGAGGACGGCGACGCCGACGAGGCGGACCGCGACCGCGACCAGATCCAGGCGATCTGCGAGGCCGCCGAGGAGCTCCAGGCCGAGGGCCCGGGCGACATCCTGGTCTTCCTCTCCGGCGAGCGCGAGATCCGCGACACCGCCGACGCGCTCACCAAGCTCAAGCTCAAGAGCACCGAGATCCTGCCGCTCTACGCCCGGCTGAGCTCCGCCGAGCAGCACAAGGTCTTCCAGCGCTCGCACTCCCGCCGGATCGTGCTGGCCACCAACGTCGCCGAGACCAGCCTCACCGTCCCCGGCATCAAGTACGTGATCGACCCCGGCACCGCCCGGATCTCCCGCTACAGCCACCGCACCAAGGTCCAGCGGCTGCCGATCGAGGCGATCAGCCAGGCCAGCGCCAACCAGCGCAAGGGCCGCTGCGGCCGCACCTCGGACGGCATCTGCATCCGGCTCTACTCGGAGGAGGACTTCCTCTCCCGCCCCGAGTTCACCGACGCCGAGATCCTGCGCACCAACCTGGCCTCGGTCATCCTCCAGATGACCGCCGCCGGCCTCGGCGACATCGCCGCCTTCCCGTTCCTGGACCCGCCGGACTCCCGCAACATCAAGGACGGCATCAGCCTCCTGCACGAGCTCGGCGCGCTCGACCCGGAGGAGAAGGACGTCCGCAAGCGGCTCACCCCGCTCGGCCGCAAGCTGTCCCAGCTCCCGGTGGACCCGCGGATGGCCCGGATGGTCCTGGAGGCGGACCGGAACGGCTGCGTGCGCGACGTCATGGTGATCGCCGCCGCGCTCTCCATCCAGGACCCGCGCGAGCGCCCCGCCGAGAAGCGCCAGGCCGCCGACGAGCGGCACCGCCGCTTCACCTCCGAGACCTCCGACTTCCTCTCCTTCCTGTCGATGTGGCGCTACGTGCGGGAGCAGCAGCGCGAGCTGTCCTCCTCCGCGTTCCGCCGGATGTGCAAGGCCGAGTTCCTCAACTACCTGCGGATACGGGAGTGGCAGGACATCTACTCCCAGCTGCGCACGGTCGCCAAGCAGCTCGGCGTCACCATCGAGGAGGCGCACGACGACGCCGAGCCGGACGCCGACCGGATCCACCAGTCGCTGCTGGCCGGCCTGCTCTCGCACATCGGCCTGTTCGACGTGGAGAAACGCGAGTACGGCGGCGCGCGCGGCGCCCGGTTCGCGGTCTTCCCCGGCTCCGGCCTGTTCAAGAAGCCGCCGCGCTGGGTGATGTCCGCCGAGCTGGTGGAGACCTCCCGGCTCTGGGCCCGGATCAACGCGAAGATCGAGCCGGAGTGGGTCGAGCCGCTGGCCGGCCACCTGGTGAAGCGCAACTACAGCGAGCCGCACTGGGAGAAGAAGTCCGGGGCCGTCCTGGCGTACGAGAAGGTCACCCTCTACGGGGTGCCCGTGGTCGCGCAGCGGAAGGTCAACTACGGCCGGATCGACCCGGAGCTCTGTCGCGAGCTGTTCATCCGCAACGCGCTGGTCGAGGGCGACTGGGAGACCCACCACCGCTTCTTCGCCGAGAACCGCAAGCTGCTCAGCGAGGTCGAGGAGCTGGAGAACCGGGCCCGCCGCCGGGACATCCTGGTCGACGACCAGACCCTGTTCGAGTTCTACGACGGCCGGCTGCCCGACGACATCGTCTCCACCCGGCACTTCGACTCCTGGTGGAAGCAGGCCCGCCGGGACCAGCCCGATCTGCTCAACTTCGAGAAGTCGATGCTGATCAACGACGCCGCCGACGGCGTCACCGAGGCCGACTACCCGGACCACTGGCAGCAGGGCAAGCTCCGCTTCCAGCTCACCTACCAGTTCGAGCCGGGCAGCGACGCGGACGGCGTGACCGTGCACATCCCGCTGCCGGTGCTCAACCAGGTCACCGCGGAGGGCTTCGACTGGCAGATCCCGGGCCTGCGCGAGGAGCTGGTCACCGCCTGGATCAAGGCGCTGCCCAAGGCGGTGCGGCGCAACTTCGTGCCCGCCCCGGACTTCGCCCGCGCCGCGCTGCGCGACCTGAGGAACCACCAGGAGCGCCAGGAACCGCTGCTGCCGGCCCTGGAGCACGCCCTGAAGCGCCTGACGGCGGTCACCGTGCCGCCGGAGGCCTGGGACGAGGAACGGGTCCCGGAGCACCTCAAGGTGACCTTCCGGGTGGTGGACGGCCGCAAGAAGCTCGCCGAGTCCAAGGACCTGGAGGAGCTGCGGCAGCGGCTCAACCCGAAGCTGAAGGAGACGCTCTCCTCGGCCGCCTCCGGCCGGGGCATCGAGCAGTCCGGGCTGACCGGCTGGCCGGAGGGGCTGCCGGTGCTGCAGCGCACCTTCGAGCAGCGTTCCCGCGGCCACGCGCTGCGCGCCTACCCGGCCTTGGTGGACGAGCGGGAGACGGTCGGCATCCGGCTGTTCGACACCCCGCAGGCGCAGGAGCAGGCGATGTGGGAGGGCACCCGGCGGCTGCTGATGCTCTCCACCACCTCGCCCGCCAAGTCGATCCAGGGCCGGCTGGGCAACCAGGCCAAGCTCGCGCTGTCGTACAACCCGCACGGCTCGATCCCGGCGCTCTTCGAGGACGTGGTGGCCTGCGCCGCCGACCGGCTGATGACGCTCGCCGGCGGACCGGCCTGGGACGAGGCGGCGTTCGGCGTGCTGCGCGACAAGGTCCGGGCCGATCTGTACGACCTCTCGGCGGACACCACGCTGAAGACGGCCACCGCGCTGATCGCCTTCCACAAGGCGTCGACCCGGCTGAAGTCGGTGAGCAGCCCGGTGCTGCTGAACGCGGTGAACGACATCCGGCTGCACCTGGCCTCGCTGGTGCACCCGGGCTTCGTCACCGAGACCGGCTGGCAGCGGCTGCCGGACCTCAAGCGCTACCTGCTGGCGGTGGACCGCCGGCTGGAGGCGCTGCCCAACCACCCGCAGCGGGACGCCCAGCAGCTGCTGAAGGTGCAGCAGGTCCAGCAGGCCTACGGGGAGCTGCTGGCGGCCGTCCCGGCCGGGCGGGAGCCCTCCCCGGAGGTGCGGGCGATCCGCTGGATGATCGAGGAGCTGCGGGTCAGCTTCTTCGCCCAGGGTCTCGGCACGCCGTCGCCGGTCTCGGAGAAGCGGATCACCAAGGCGATGGAGGCGGCCAGGGCCACGCTCTGAGCTGCGCCGGGGGCCCTCGGGAGCCGGTTCGGAGCCGGTTCGACCTGGGGGCCCCACATGGGCTACGATCTGTCTTGTTCGCAGCGCGGCCGACAAGGACAAGCGGAGCGGACGGATCAGGAACACTCTGGTCCCGTGGAGCAGTTGGTTAGCTCGCCACCCTGTCAAGGTGGAGGTCGCGGGTTCAAGTCCCGTCGGGATCGCCGTAGTCGAAAGGCCCGGAACCGTTTGGTTCCGGGCCTTTCGCGTTTGCCGGGCCGGCCCTTTTACCCGGACTAGGTCTAGACCACAAGTGACTATGCGTGTGATGGTCGTCACCCGACATTCCCGGGAACCGGCCCTTCGGGCCCCCTTCCCGGAAGGGGCTAATTTAATATGTAAAATTGTACTGCTATTCACAGTAAATCCCCCCCACCTCTTCTCCCTCAAATCGTTATCCGGAGTTCAACATTCCGGATGGATCGCACGAGCACGGGAGTGCCGTGGACGAACTGCGCCCGGGCCCGTCGGAACAAACAAAGGGGCTGCTTACCGGACCCGGCGGAGTCCGGTAAGCAGCCCCTTCGAAAGAGCCTTGAGCGTTCGGCCGGTCAGGCCTCGGTGCGCTGCGCCGGAATACCGGCCAGCAGGGCGCGCACCTCCGCCTCACGGTAACGGCGATGGCCGCCCAGCGTGCGGATCGACGTGAGCTTGCCGGCCTTAGCCCAGCGGGTCACGGTCTTGGGATCCACACGGAACATGGTGGCGACCTCTGCCGGAGTCAGCAGGGGCTCGGCATCGGGGGTACGAGCGGTCATGAGCGGCCTCCTCGGGAGAACCGAACCAGGGCGGTTCTATCCTTCAAATTCTGCACCTTGGCCCGCGATGCCCGAAATGGCATAGACGGGCCGAGTCGGTTATAGGACGAACGGCTTGTCCTGGTGTCTACAACTACACCATCCGTCCAGCCCTATCGACCAAACCGCCAAAATTGACCCCTCACGGGTTCAAGGCCGACGGATCGCGATGGACCACCTCATAACGGGCGGTCACCTAATAGTGACATTCGGTTATGGGGGGACCAGACCCTCCGTTTCCCCGCAAAGCACGCATCGACTCCAGAACCACCCAAAAGTGGGCACGCTCACGTGAAGTTGGGCTGGTTGTCCCATTTTTGCACATAGGGGTGAGTTCGCGTCAACAGTGAGTAGTGTCACGTTCGACAGGTATTGACCCGAACCAGGACCTTGGTCACACGGGTCAGGCCGTAAGACTCTTACAGTCTGACAAGTACCACCGACACCCGCCCCGGCCAGCGATGACGCCCCCTCAGCGCGGCCCGGCCGCACCCGGGCCCGTCCGGCTCAGTTCGCGTGGCGCAGCGCCAGCACCCGCCGCCAGCGCGTCGTCAGCGCCTCGTACGCGCGCAGCGCCTCCGCCGAGTCCCCCGCCCGCAGCGCCCGCAGCCCGTCCTCCAGCTCCCCGGCCGAACGGTCCGCCAACAGCCTGTCCGGCCCCAGCAGGTGCACCAGCCCCCCGTAGTCCAGCTCCACCAGCGACCGCGGATGGAATTCCTCCAGCCACCGCCCGATCTGCTCCGCCCCCCGCACCAGCTCCCCTTCCGGCACCGCCTCGCGCAACGCCCGGTACGCCCGGGCCACCCGGCGGCGCGCCTGCGCCATCGGCGTCAGGTAGAACAACGCCGACGCCCGGTCCCCCCGGACTCCTTCCCCTCCCTTCTCCCCCGCCCCTGCGCGAACGAAGCATCGATCTTCGTCCCCGAACGGCAGGAACCACCGCACCGGCACCTCCCACCGGCTGGTGAGGATCCACGGCCGGGCGTCCGGGTGCTCCGCCCGCCAGCGCTCCCGGTCCGCCTCCGCCTCCGCCCGGGTGGCCGGCGGCAGCGCGGTGTCCAGCAGCGCCACCGGCGCCCCGGCCCGCAGTTCCTCCAGCGCCTGCCAGTTGCGCAGTCTGGTCGCCCACGGACAGATGTACAGCACCCCGTCCACCAGCCGGACGAAGGCCCGCTCGCTCTCCCGCTCCGGCAGCGCCCGGGGGGTGCGGCCCACCAGTTCGGCCAGGGCCGTGCGCTGCTCCGCCAGCGCCGCGGCGGCCACCGAGCGGCCCGCCTCCGGCGCGTCCGGGCCGTGCTCCGCCGCGAAGGCCTGCCAGTGCGCCCGGTCGGGCTCCGGGTAGGCGGCCAGCGGCTCGTAGACCCGCAGGTGCGCGGCGTAGGGCGGCAGCACGGAGGTACGGACGACGGTCACGTCCTGCATCGTCGCACGCGCCCCCCGCCGCCCGGGAGTGTCCGGCGGCGGGTGGCCGCCGCCGGCCCCGTTCGTGGACGCGCCCCCGGGGCGTGAACGGGCTGCTGGCGACCACCCCCGTCTCACCCCTCGGACAACCGGGACGAGCTTCGCCAAGGGGGCGGATCGTCGGCGCCCCCGCGACTACGCTTCGCCCTAGGCGCCCGCACCACAGCAAGCGGGCCTCGAATACTGGAGTCACCACAGTGACCGACGTACAGACCGCCGCCCCGACCCACTCCGCACCCGGCGTGCTCGGCAGGATCTTCGGCAACTCCCAGGACGGCGCCACCGGCGACGGCCACGAGCAGGTCGTCCTCTGCCACGACCGCTCCTCGGGGCTGAAGGCGATCATCGCCATCCACTCCACCGCGCTGGGCCCGGCCCTCGGCGGCACCCGCTTCTTCCCGTACGCCTCCGAGGAGGCGGCGCTGGAGGACGCGCTCAACCTCTCCCGCGGCATGTCCTACAAGAACGCGCTGGCCGGCCTCGACCTCGGCGGCGGCAAGGCCGTCATCATCGGCGACCCGAACAAGGACAAGAACGAGGCGATGCTCCGGGCCTACGGCCGCTTCGTGGAGTCGCTGCGCGGCCGCTACATCACCGCCTGCGACGTGGGCACCTACGTCCAGGACATGGACGTCGTGGCGCGCGAGACGGAGTTCGTCACCGGCCGCTCGCCCGAGCAGGGCGGCGCCGGCGACTCGTCCATCCTGACCGCCTTCGGCGTCTTCCAGGGCATGCGCGCCTCCGCCCAGGCCCGCTGGGGTCAGCCCACCCTGCGCGGCAAGCGGGTCGGCGTGGCCGGCGTCGGCAAGGTCGGCCACTACCTGGTCGGCCACCTGGTCGCGGACGGCGCCACCGTCGTCGTCACCGACGTCTCGGAGGCGGCCGTCAACCGCGTGCGGGCCGCCCACCCGGAGGTGGAGGTCGTCGCCGACACCGCCGCGCTGCTCCAGGCCAAGCTGGACGTCTACGCCCCCTGCGCGCTCGGTGGCGCCCTCACCGACGACACCGTGGCCGCGCTGGGCGAGTCCGGCACCGCCATCGTCTGCGGCGCCGCCAACAACCAGCTGGCCCACCCGGGCGTCGAGAAGGACCTCGCCGACCGCGGCCTGCTCTACGCCCCGGACTACCTGGTGAACTCCGGCGGCGTCATCCAGGTCGCCGACGAGATCGACGGCTTCAACTTCGAGCGCGCCAAGAACAAGGCGACGAAGATCTTCGACACCACCCTGGAGATCTTCACCCGGGCCGCCGCCGACGGCGTGCCGCCGGCCGTCGCCGCCGACCGCCTCGCGGAGAAGCGGATGCGGGAGATCAGCGCGCTGCGCTCGGTGCTGCTGCCGGGCGCCCGCCGGGGCTGATCCCGGTCCGGCCGGGCCCGGCTCGACCGGTGCCCGCCCGGCGCCCGACCGACGATGCGCGGGGGACGTCCACGTCCGTCCCCCGCGCATCACAATGTGGAACCGGATTCTCGATTCTGCACCCGATCGGGTGATCCAAGGTCCCCCTTGGGGGGATAATCGACGAGGAAACAACGGACCTGAGACACCTCCGGACAGCGTGCAGAAAGCCGCAAAACCTCCCCTGACCTGGGACGACCTGGTCGCGGGTGCGGCTGGTGCGCGCCACGTCACACTGACGACGTACCGTCCAGCGGCAGAAACAGGTACCGTTAATGCTCCAAGGGACGGTTCTCCCCATTCGGGCAGGCCGCTCTTGATCATGAACACGTGTCAGACTCGGGGCCGTGAGCCCCATCGTTGAGGGGGTCGACCCATGGGGCGCGGCCGGGCCAAGGCCAAGCAGACGAAGGTCGCCCGCGAGCTGAAGTACAACAGCGGCGGGTTCGACGCCAATCGTCTCTCCAGCGAGCTGGGCGTATCGCCCTCCACCTCCCCGATCGAGCCGGAGCCGATCGAAGAGGACGAGGACGACGACCCGTACGCGGAGTACGCGGCTCGTTACGCCGATGACGGCGAGGACGACGACACCGAGTCGGGTACCGGGCCATCGCAGGCCCGCCGTCGCGCGTAGTCTCCCAGTCCGAGTCTGACCAGACCGGCCTCGGTGCCCAGTGCACCGGGCCGGTTTTCGGCGTTCCCGCACCCGCGTCCGCTGCCCTCGGGCACCGGGACTCGGACAGCGGACGCGGAAGGCCCCTCCGGCGGCGCCGGAGGGGCCTTCCGCGCACCGGCCGGGCTCAGCCCGCCGTGAAGCCCTCGTAGGCGTTGTAGAGGGCCGCGCCGTCCTCGTGCTCGGCGGTGCGGTCGACGATGTCGCCCAGCACCCAGGACTCCACGCCGCGGTCCTCCAGGACCGCCAGCACGGTGTCCACCGAGTGCGGCGGGACGACCGCGACCATGCCGACGCCCATGTTGAGCGTCTTCTCGATCTCCAGGGTGGCCACCTTGCCGACCTCGGCGACGGTCCGGAAGACCGGCAGCGGGGTCCAGGTGCCGCGGTCCAGGCGGGCGTGCAGGCCGTCCGGGATCACCCGGGCCAGGTTGGCCGCCAGGCCGCCGCCGGTGACGTGCGAGAAGGCGTGCACCTCGGTGGCCCGGATCAGCGCCAGGCAGTCCAGCGAGTAGATCCGGGTCGGCTCCAGCAGCTCCTCGCCGAGGGTGCGGCCGAACTCCTCGACCTTGCGGTCCAGCTTCCAGCCGGCCTGGTTCAGCAGCACGTGGCGGACCAGCGAGTAGCCGTTGGAGTGCAGGCCGGAGGCGGCCATCGCGATCACCACGTCGCCGGCCCGGACCCGCTCGGCGCCCAGCAGCGCGTCCGCCTCGACCACGCCGGTGCCGGCGCCCGCGACGTCGTACTCGTCCGGGCCGAGCAGGCCCGGGTGCTCGGCGGTCTCGCCGCCGACCAGGGCGCAGCCGGCCAGCGCGCAGCCCTCGGCGATGCCCTTGACGATCGCGGCGACCCGCTCCGGGACGACCTTGCCGACGCAGATGTAGTCGGTCATGAACAGCGGCTCGGCACCGCACACCACGATGTCGTCGACGACCATGCCGACCAGGTCGTGGCCGATGGTGTCGTGCTTGTCCATGGCGGCCGCGATGGCCACCTTGGTCCCCACGCCGTCGGTGGCCGAGGCCAGCAGCGGCCGCTCGTAGTTCTTGAACGCGGAGACGTCGAAGAGGCCGGCGAAGCCGCCGAGACCGCCGACCACCTCGGGGCGGTTGGCCTTCTTCACCCACTGCTTCATGAGCTCGACGGCGCGGTCGCCCGCCTCGATGTCGACACCGGCGGCGGCGTAGGTGGCGCCGTTCTGGTTGGAGCTGGTCACTGCGGCCCTTTCGGGTCTGTGGTGGGGGTTGGAACAGCGGTGGGGCCCCGGTTCGCGGGACCCCACCGTGGGCTCGTTACGGGCGGCGCAGCGCGTCGGCCGCGCCCGCCCCGCCGAGCAGCGACTGGACGCCGTCCAGGTCGCTGCCGCTGGTCGGCTTGCCGCGGACCGCGGGGGTCTGCTGGCCGCCCTTGATCTCGGCCTCCAGCAGGAGCTTGCCGAGCAGCGCCGGGTCCGGCAGCTCCATCGGGTACTCACCGTCGAAGCACGCCCGGCAGAGCCGGTCCTTCGGCTGCTTGGTGGCCTCGATCATGCCGTCGATCGAGATGTAGGAGAGCGAGTCCGCGCCGAGGGTGCGGCCGATCTCCTCGATGGTCATGCCGTTGGCGATCAGCTCCGCGCGGGTGGCGAAGTCGATGCCGAAGAAGCACGGCCACTTCACCGGCGGCGAGGAGATCCGGATGTGGACCTCGGCGGCGCCGGCCTCGCGGAGCATCTTCACCAGGGCGCGCTGGGTGTTGCCGCGGACGATCGAGTCGTCGACCACGACCAGGCGCTTGCCCCGGATGACCTCGCGCAGCGGGTTGAGCTTCAGCCGGATGCCGAGCTGGCGGATGGTCTGGCTGGGCTGGATGAAGGTGCGGCCCACGTAGGCGTTCTTCACCAGGCCGGAGCCGTAGGGGATGCCGCTGGCCTCGGCGTACCCGATCGCGGCCGGGGTGCCGGACTCCGGCGTCGCTATCACCAGGTCGGCCTCGACCGGGGCCTCCTTCGCCAGCCGGCGGCCCATCTCCACGCGGGAGAGGTGGACGTTGCGGCCGGCGATGGTGGTGTCCGGGCGGGCGAGGTAGACGTACTCGAAGACGCAGCCCTTGGGCTTCGCCTCGGCGAACCGGGAGGTGCGCATGCCGTTCTCGTCGATGGCGATGAGCTCGCCCGGCTCGACCTCGCGGATGAAGGAGGCGCCGCAGATGTCCAGCGCCGCGGTCTCGGAGGCGACCACCCAGCCGCGCTCCAGCCTGCCCAGCACCAGCGGGCGGATGCCCTGCGGGTCACGGGCGGCGTAGAGCGTGTTCTCGTCCATGAAGACGAGCGAGAAGGCGCCCTTGACCTTGGGCAGGACGACCTTGGCGGTCTCCTCGATGGAGAGCTCCGGGTGGCCGGCGAGCAGCGCCGTCACCAGGTCGGTGTCGTTGGTCGCGGCCGTCCTCCCGGAGCGGGAGACGTGCTCCTCGCCGGGGAGTTCGGCGACCATGGCCGCCAGTTCGGCGGTGTTCACCAGGTTTCCGTTGTGACCGAGGGCCAGCGAGCCGTGCACGGTCGCCCGGAAGGTCGGCTGGGCGTTCTCCCAGACCGAGGAACCGGTGGTCGAGTAGCGGGCGTGTCCGACGGCGATATGCCCGTGCAACGACCCCAGCGAGGCCTCGTCGAAGACCTGGGAGACGAGCCCCATGTCCTTGAAGACGAGAATCTGGGAGCCGTTGCTCACTGCGATGCCCGCGGATTCCTGACCGCGGTGCTGCAGGGCGTAAAGGCCGAAGAACGTGAGCTTGGCGACCTCCTCGCCGGGAGCCCAGACACCGAAGACGCCGCAAGCGTCCTGGGGGCCTTTCTCGCCGGGAAGAAGATCGTGGTTGAGTCTTCCGTCACCACGTGGCACGCCTTCGAGTCTAGGCCAGCCGATCCGGCCCTCGGGCACCCGGGCGACCGGAGCTGACCGGGCGTGGGCCGGTAACGCGCGTAGACAAAACCCCTTACCAGAGACGGGTTTGCGTCTGCGGGAACGGACGGCCGACCCGCCCGGCCTTGCGGCCCGCGCCCGTTGGCGTGTTCCGGGCGGGTCCGGCGCTTCGCCCGGCGTTCGTCCGCCGTTCGTCCAACGTGAGCCTGCTCACCCGGGGGCACCGTCGGCGCGGGGCGGCGGCGCGGCGGGCAGCAGCAGGCCCCAGCACCCCGGGTGGACCGTCCAGGTGCGGGCCCGGACCGGCCCGACCGGGCGGCCGTCCGCCAGGTAGCCGAAGCCGCGGCCGGCCACCGAGACGCTGGCCGCCTTCGCCCGGAGCAGGGCGCCGGGGGCGCGGACCACGATCTCCATCACGCCCTCGCCGGCCGCCCCGCCGGCCGGCAGGGTCACCTGGACCACCCGGACCGGCCGGTGCACGTCGGCGAGCAGCCGGCCGTCCGCCTCGACCCGCAGCCGCGAGCTCTGCTCCCCGGCGCCCGGCTCGCCCCGGCCCGGGCGTCCGGTCCGCTCCGGGGTGAGTACGGTCCCCTGCTCGGCCGCAGCCAGTTTCGCCCATAGCGAACGCCAGCCGCTCGGACGGCCCACCGGCCGCCGAGATCCGCTCCCCGAGATCCGCACCCCGCCGAGCGCCACCCCGCCGCCGTCGTCGACCAGCAGGTCCAGCTTGCGCGGCGCGCCCGCCAGCACCGCCCGCGCCGCCGCCACCGGGGCCGCCGGAACGCCCAGTCCGCGGGCCGCCGCCACCTCCTCCGGCCGGCCGACCGGCACCAGGCCCACCGGGTCCGTCCCCAGCTCACGTTGGCGGTGGAGCGCCTGGAGCACCCGCTGGAGGGCCAGATCGGAACCGATCACCACCGGTCGCCTCCGGCCGCGGTGCGAAAGCACCCGGTCGAGCTCGGAAGGCGTCTCCGGACAGGCCACCTTGACGTCCGTCCCACCGGAGAGAACGTCCCTCGCGATCCGCACCGACTCGCCGTCGGACTGCCGGGCCGCCGGGTCGAGGAGCAGGAGAAGCGGCTCCGGGCCGCCGGTTGCAGGCGTGGACAGGGACGACACAACCGGTCCTTCCTCAGGTAATCTCTCGGTGCAAGAGCCCCTTGCGCTATTGCGCCAGGGGCTTCGTCTATCTCGGGGCAGACTGCGGCCTACGCAGGATGCCCCAACCGGAAGGGGTGTACGCCTGTGCCGGCACTCGTGCTCGTTGGCGCTCAGTGGGGAGACGAGGGCAAGGGGAAGGCGACCGACCTCCTCGGCGGCTCCGTCGACTACGTCGTCCGCTACCAGGGCGGCAACAACGCCGGTCACACGGTGGTCATCGGCGACCAGAAGTACGCGCTGCACCTGCTGCCTTCCGGCATCCTCAGCCCGAATGTGACGCCGGTGATCGGCAACGGCGTCGTCATCGACCCGGGCGTGCTGCTCTCCGAGCTCAACGGCCTGAACGAGCGCGGCATCGACACCTCCAAGCTGCTGATCTCGGGCAACGCCCACCTGATCACGCCGTACCACCGCACCCTGGACAAGGTCACCGAGCGCTTCCTCGGCAAGCGCCGGATCGGCACCACCGGCCGCGGCATCGGCCCGACCTACGCGGACAAGATCAACCGCGTCGGCATCCGGGTCCAGGACCTCTTCGACGAGTCGATCCTGCGCCAGAAGATCGAGGCGGCGCTGCACGACAAGAACCAGCTGCTGGTCAAGCTGTACAACCGCCGCGCCATCCCCGCCGACCTGGTGCTGGAGGAGTACCTGGGCTACGCGGACAAGATCAAGCCGTTCCTGGCCGACACCACCCTGGTGCTCGACGAGGCGCTGAAGGCCGGCAAGGTCGTCCTGCTGGAGGGCGGCCAGGGCACCCTGCTCGACGTCGACCACGGCACGTACCCGTTCGTCACCTCCAGCAACCCGACCTCGGGCGGCGCCTGCACCGGCTCCGGCATCGGCCCCACCAAGATCGACCGGGTCATCGGCATCCTGAAGGCCTACACCACCCGCGTCGGCTCCGGCCCGTTCCCGACCGAGCTGCTCGACGAGGACGGCGAGGCGCTGCGCCGCATCGGCGGCGAGCGCGGCGTCACCACCGGCCGCGACCGCCGCTGCGGCTGGTTCGACGCGGTGATCGCGCGCTACGCGACCCGGGTCAACGGCCTCACCGACTTCTTCCTCACCAAGCTCGACGTGCTCACCGGCTGGGAGCAGATCCCGGTCTGCGTGGCGTACGAGATCGACGGGCAGCGGGTCGAGGAGCTGCCGTACAACCAGTCCGACTTCCACCACGCCAAGCCGATCTACGAGACGCTGCCGGGCTGGAGCGAGGACATCAGCAAGGCGAAGACCTTCGCCGAGCTGCCGAAGAACGCCCAGGCGTACGTGAAGGCGCTGGAGGAGATGTCGGGCGCCCCGATCTCGGCCATCGGCGTCGGCCCGGGCCGCGACGAGACGATCCAGATCAACTCGTTCCTGTAGGCCGGGTCCTCCCGGGGAGGCCCTGCGGACCGCTCGGTCCGCAGGGCCTCTTCCTTTGCCCCCGGATCATTGAACTAGCACAAAAAACAATTGCCTCTAGTACATTGACGGGCTACCGTTCCGGATCATGACCGCGAAGCTGCCCGTCCCCGTCGTCCTCACCGGCCGCCACGTCCGCCTGGAGCCGCTGGAGCGCCGCCACCTGTCCGACCTGTGGGACACCGTCGGCCCGGACCCGGAGGTGTGGCGGTGGATCCCGTTCGCCCCGCCGGCCTCGGAGGAGGAGCTGGGCGCGATCCTCGACTTCCGGCTCGCCGAGGCGGCGGCCGGGAGGGCCGTGAAGTTCGCCGTGATCGAGCTCGCGTCCGGCCGGGCCGTCGGCATCACCGGTTACTACGCGTTCAGCGCCGAGGACGAGCTCGTCGAGATCGGCGGCACCTGGTACTCCCGGTCGGTCTGGCGCACCGCCGTCAACACCGAGGCGAAGCTGCTGCTGCTCGTCCACGCGTTCGAGGAGTTGGGCATGGGCCGGGTGTTCTGGAAGACCGACGCGCTCAACGACCGTTCGCGCACCGCGATCCAGCGGCTGGGCGCCCGTTTCGAGGGCGTGCACCGCCGCGACAAGCGGCGCGCCAACGGCGTCTGGCGGGACACCGCCCACTTCGGGATGCTGCGCGACGAGTGGCCGGCCGCCCGCGCCCGCCTGGAGCGGCGGCTCGCCGCCGGCTGACCGCTATTTCTCCCTACGGGGCGCCAAGTCCCGTTTGCCCGACCGCCGTTCCCGTGGCTGACGGGTCGCGATGATCTGCGCGACCACCCCGACGAAGACCACCGACACCAGCAGGCCCGTCAGCAACACCACGGCCATCAGCGATCGACCGCCGCCACGGCCCGGACCGCCCCGCCGCACACCCCGATGAGTTCCACACCCCAGTCATCGGCCAAAGCGGCGACGAGGTCAAGCCCTCGCGCACGGGTTCGGGGCGAGGGCGGCCGGACGGCGCCGCGCGACCGCCCGCGGCGCGGCCCGTCGGGCTCGGCCCCGATCCCCGGTGGAAGCAACATCGACTGTCTCCAGTCCAGTTGAGGGGTGGGGCCCGGCTGCCGGCGCAGACCGGCCCCATGGCGACGACGCTAGGGTTTCAGGGGCAACAGTTGCTACTGCGTCTGGCGCACTTCACCCTATCGAGCGACACGGTGGACCCGGTGTCCACGGGGCGGCAAACTGCACCGAAGGCACCGACCGAGGAGAGACGCGCATGCCCCCACGCCTGTCGCCCAGCGTGCGCCAGCAACGACTCGGTTCGGAACTGCGCAAGTTGCGCGAGCACGCGGGCATGACCCCGAAGGCCATGGCGGCGGCCCTGGGCACGGACGTTCCCAAGATCTCCCAGATGGAGAACGGGAAGTCGGGCATCAGCGCCGACCGCCTCCGCTCCTGGGCCGCCGCCTGCCGGTGCTCCAACCCCCCGCTCGTCGAGGCCCTGACGCTGATGACCCAGGACCGCGGCAAGCACTGGTGGCACCACTTCCGCGGTCGCGTCCCCGCCGGGATGCTCGACATCGCCGAACTGGAGCACCACGCCGAGTCCCTGCTCGTCCTGAACACCACCTCGATCCCGGGCCTGCTCCAGACCGGCCGGTACGCCGCCGCGATGTTCGCCCGGCTGCGTCCGCCGCTGCCGCGCCACGACGCCGACGTACGGACCGCCTTCCGCACCGAGCGCCAGCAGGTCCTGGCCGCCGGCCGGCCGTTCACCGCGTTCATACACGAGGCCGCGCTGCGGATGCAGTTCGGCGGCCCCGCGGTCCTGCGCGAACAGCTCGCCAGCCTGCTGGACGACGCCGAGCGCCCCGGGGTCACCGTCCGCGCGATCCCCTTCAGCGTCGACACCTATCCCGGCTCGGGCGAGGACCTCTTCCTCGCCCACGGACCGGTCCCCGAGCTGGACACGGTGCAGATCGACCTGACCCAGGGACCGCAGTTCATCGACTCGGAGGCGGACCTGGCGTCCTACCGCTCGATCGTCACCGAGTCCGACTCCCTCGCCCTGGCCCCCGAGGAGACCCGCGACTTCGTCCGGCGCATCATGACGGACCTGGAAGGCCGGCCACCCCGATGACCGACTGGCAGAAGTCCTCGATGAGCGGCAACAGCAACCAGTGCCTCGAAGTGCGGGCCGCCGACGGACGGATCGAGATCCGCGAGTCCGACACCCCCGACTCCGCCGTCACCACCACCGCCGAGGCCTTCGCCCGCTGGATCGAGGGCGTCAAACGCGGCGAGTTCGACCACCTCACCACCCGGTGACCCACCCACCCCCGACAGAGGAGCCCACCTCCATGGACAGCTGGCAGAAGGCCGCCCCCGGCGGCGAGGGCGACGACGCCCTGGAGATCCGCACCGTCAACGGCATGGTCGAGATCCGCGACCCCAGGAACGACGCCATCGTCGTCCGCACCACCCCCCGCAAGTGGGCCGCCTTCGTCCTCGGGGTGAAGGCCGGCGAGTTCGACCACTTCGTCGAGCGGTAGGGCGTGTCCCGCTCCGCCGCCCCTCCGTCCCGCGGGCGGCGGCGGAGCGCGGCGCGGCGGCCCCGGGGAAATGGACGCGAGGGGGAGGGGCGGGCTTCGCTAGGATTGGGGAGCCCACAGTGGAACGTCGCTCTGGCCGGCAGCCCGGGAGGCGGCGCCTGTGTCCGGTTCCCCTCGCCGCCCCAGACCCTGCGCCCGTCACGGCACTCCGGGACAGGGGTGCGTGCGGGAGAAATCGGAGCATCCGAGGATGGCTCGGCACCTGATCACCAGCGCCCTCCCCTATATCAACGGGATCAAGCACCTGGGCAACATGGTCGGGTCCATGCTGCCGGCGGACGTCTACTCGCGGTACCTGCGCCAGCGCGGGCACGAGGTGCTGTACATCTGCGCGACCGACGAGCACGGGACGCCGGCCGAGCTGGCCGCGCAGGAGGCCGGACTGCCGGTGGCGGAGTTCTGCGCGCGGGCGCACCACCAGCAGAAGGCGGTCTACGACGGCTTCCGGCTCTCCTTCGACTACTTCGGCCGCAGCTCCTCGCCGCAGAACCGGGAGATCACCCAGGAGATCGCCCGCGAGCTGCACGCCAACGGCTTCATCGAGGAGCGGGCGATCCGCCAGGTGTACTCCAACGCGGACGGCCGCTTCCTGCCGGACCGGTACATCGTCGGCACCTGCCCGCACTGCGGCTACGACAAGGCCCGCGGCGACCAGTGCGAGAACTGCACCCGCGTGCTGGACCCGACCGACCTGCTGGAGCCGCGCTCGGCGATCAGCGGCAGCGCGGACCTGGAGGTGCGGGAGACCAAGCACCTGTTCCTGCTCCAGTCGAAGCTGACCGGACAGGTGGAGGACTGGGTCGCCGCGCACGGCGACGAGTGGCCGGTGCTGGCCTCCTCGATCGCCCGCAAGTGGCTGACCGAGGGCCTGCAGGACCGCGCGATCACCCGTGACCTGGAGTGGGGCGTGCCGGTCCCGGCCGACGTGTGGCCGGAGCTGGCGGCCGCGGGCAAGGTCTTCTACGTCTGGTTCGACGCGCCGATCGAGTACATCGGCGCGACGAAGGAGTGGTCGGACGCGGCGCCGTCCGGCGAGCTGCGGGACTGGAAGTCCTGGTGGTACGAGGCGGACGAGACGGTCCGCTACACCGAGTTCATGGCCAAGGACAACGTCCCGTTCCACACGGTGATGTTCCCGGCCACGATCCTCGGCTCGCGCAAGCCCTGGAAGAAGGTCGACTACGTCAAGGCCTTCAACTGGCTGACGTACTACGGCGGGAAGTTCTCCACCAGCCAGAAGCGCGGTATCTTCACCGACGTCGCCCTGGAGCTGCTGCCGGCCGACTACTGGCGCTACTTCCTGATGGCCCACGCGCCCGAGTCGGACGACTCCAGCTTCACCTGGGACCTCTTCGCCTCGGTGGTCAACAAGGACCTCGCCGACACCCTCGGCAACTTCGTCAACCGGGTGCTGTCCTTCAGCCGCAAGCGGTTCGGCGACGACGTGCCGGCCGGGAACCCGGCGGGCGAGGCGGAGCAGCGGCTGGGCGCGCAGATCGCCGAACTGCTGGCCGACTACGAGGCGCAGCTGGAGGCGCTCAACTTCCGCAAGGCGGCGCAGAGCCTGCGCACCCTGTGGAGCGCGGGCAACGCCTACCTGGACGAGAAGGCGCCCTGGCTGCAGGTGAAGACCGCCCCGGAGGCGGCGGCGCTGACGCTGCGCACGGCGATGAACCTCATCCACCTGTACGCGGTGGTCTCCGAGCCGTTCATCCCGGCGGCGGCGCAGGCGATGCGCGAGGCCTTCGCGCTGCCCGCCGACGCCCCGGCGCGCACCGCCACCTGGGTGGACGCGGACGCGGCGCGGGCGCTGGACGCGGTGCCGGCCGGGACGCCGTTCACGGTGCCGCCGGTGCTGTTCGCGAAGATCACGGACGAGGACCTGGCCTCCTGGACCGAGCGCTTCGGCGGCGGCGAATAGGCACGTAGGCGCCTGGCCGCACAGGCGCGTGTTCGACGGACGGCCGTCTCCCCGTGCCGGGAGGCGGCCGTCCATCGGTTTTTCACCCGATCGTGGAATCGCCCGGCGCCCGGCGGATCGGCCAGACTGGCCGTCCCGACCGACACGCGAGGGAGGCGCCGACGATGGCCGCCGAGGACGATCCGTTCGCCGAAGAACCCCTGGCCGACGAGCCGTTGGCCCATTGGTACGCCGAGCGGGCACGCCGCCGCCGGGCCCCGGGGACGCGGGACGCGATCACCCTCGCCCCCGGACCCCGGCGCGCCGCACACCTCTTCCAGGACGTGCCCCGGCTGGTGGTCGAGTGGGACGGCCACACCTGGCAGCCCCTCGCGGTGGCACAGGACTACGCCGGGGCCTATCCGCTGATCGTCCGCCCCGAGCGGGCCTCCGGGCCGCAGGCCCTCTTCCCGCACGCGGACACGCCCGTCCCGCTGCTGCGCCGGGGAACCGGCCGGCACCGCAAGCCGGACCACTGACCGCCGTTCCGCCCGCGGCCGGACCGTCCTGCCCGCGCCGACGGCGAGTTGCGGACCTCGCCTAGACCTTCCGGGCGGTGTGCACGGTGAGGGCCGCGAGGTAGAAGGCGTCGGGGCGGGCGAGGATGCCGGTGGGGGCCTCGGGGTCCAGCAGGGCGTCCAGCGCGGCGAGGTCGGACTCGTCCAGCAGATCGGCCAACTGCCCGCGGCGGCGCGAGAGCTGGACGTGCAGGAACTCGCGGGCCGGGGTGTCCAGCGGGGCCGGGTGGTCGACCAGGAAGGTCCGGCTGCCGGTGGGGATCAGCCCGGCGGCGGCCAGCAGGGCCGGCCAGTCCTCGACCACCGCCACCGCGTCCGGGACGGACTCGCGCATCGCCGCGAAGGTCTCCTCGTGCGCCGCGTCCAGGCGGGCCTGCAGGCCGGGGCGGCCGAGGCCGAGGTCGCGCGGGAGGTAGCGGGCCGGGAGGCCGCCCTCGGCGACGGCCAGCAGACCGCCCTGGCGCAGGGCTGCGGCCAGCGCGGTCAGCGCGGCCTGCTGGTCGCCCAGGTGGTGGATCGCGTTGCCGGACCAGACCAGGTCGGCCCTGCCGAGCGTGCCGAACTCCTCCGGCAGGTCGGCGCGGTGGGTACCGACGCGACCGGCCGAGCGGGAGCGGGCGCGCTCCAGCAGGGCGTCCGACTGGTCCACGGCGACGACCTCGGCGGCCGGGAAGGCGTCCGCGAGCAGCCCGGCGACCACGCCGGGGCCGCTGCCCACGTCGAGCACCCGGTGGACGGGGGCGCCGTCCAGCAGAGCGCCCAGCCACCGGGCGGCCTCGGTGACCGCCGGCACCTTGAGTTCGGCCTCGCGCTCCAGGTGGCCGGCCAGGGCGTCCCAGTCGAACTCGGCCTCCTGACCGTGCTGGTGACCGTGCGGGTGGGCGGGCGGGTGGGCGGGCGCGTGGCCGTGGGAGTGGTCGTGGGAGTGGCCGTGCTGATGGGTGTGGGCGTGCGGGGTCATGGGGGACTCCGTCCTCTCGGTGGGTCGGTTCAGGCGGCGACGAGGGCGCGCTCGACGTCCTCGTCCACCAGGTCGTGGTTGAGCGCGAACGCCGCCGCGGCGCCCGCTCCGGCGGCGGTGACCACCTGGGCGCGCGGGTCGGCGACGTTGCCCACCGCCCACACCCCGGGCACGCTGGTGCGGCCCGTGCGGTCGGTGGTCACCCAGCCCTGCTCGTCGCGCTCGCAGTCCAGGCCGAACAGCAGGGCGTCCCGGGGCACCATGCGCGGGAAGAGGAACACCGCCTCGCGCGGCACGGCCGTACCGTCCGCCAGTTCGACGCCGCGCAGCCGGTCGTCCGTGACCACCACCCGCTTGACCTCGCCCTCGACGACCCGCACGCCCCGGACGCCGAGCCGGGCACGGTCGTCCGCGGACAGCTCCAGGGTGTGCGCGAGCAGTACCACGTCCGCCGACCACTGGCGCAGCAGCAGCGCCTGGTGCACCGCGCCCGGGTGGGTGCCCAGCACGCCCAGCGGGCGGTCGCGGACCTCGTAGCCGTGGCAGTACGGGCAGTGCAGTACGTCGCGGCCCCAGCGTTCGACCAGGCCCGGCAGCTCCGGCAGGCCGTCGCGCAGACCGGTGGCGACCACCACCCGGCGGGTGCGCAGGGCCGGGCCGCCGGCCAGGTGGACGTCGAAGGCGAGCGCGTCCGCGGCGGGCACCGGCTCGACGTGGTCCACCCGGGCGTCGAGCAGGTCGACCCCGTACCCCGCCAGTTCGGCACGGCCGGTCTCCAGCAGCGCGGCCGGGGGCACGCCGTCCCGGGAGAGGAAGCCCCCCATCCGCTCGGCAGGGGCGTTGCGCGGCTGACCGGCGTCCACCACGGCCACCCGGCGGCAGGCCCGGGCCAGCACCAGGGCCGCGCTCAGCCCGGCGGCACCGCCGCCGACCACCACGACGTCGTGGCCGTCGGTGGCGGCGGAACTCTCGGGAACGGTCCCGTTTCGCATCTCGCTCACGGCGATCACCTCCACCGCCAGGCTGCGCCGACCACCGGGAGGGAGGCAACTTTCGTTGCTGTTTCAGCAACACCCGCCCGACCGGTCAGCGGGCGGTGCGCCGCCAGTACGAGCGGGCCGCCACCGCCAGGGCCGCCCCGTACACCGCGAACGCGCCCAGGCCGATCCAGGCGACCAGCAGAGTGTCCGCCGCCGTCGGGAAGTCACCGGGCGGCACCTCCACCACCCCCGCCGTGGCCAGCGCCGACCAGCCGACGCCCACCACCCCGTACGGCGCGAGGGTGGCCGCCCCCAGCAGGGCGGGCACCAGCGGCAGCCGGCGCGGCACCGGGCGGCCGGCCAGCGGGAGGGTCCAGCGCGGGAACACCTGCCCCCAGGGGCGGACCAGCCCCCAGAGCAGGAACACCCCGAGCCCCGCCAGCAGCGCGGTCCCGTCCAGGCCCCAGGACTCCAGGGTGAGCCAGATCCCGGAGGCGCCGTTGCGCACGGAGGCGGCGTGCATCTCGGCGCCGCTCATCCCGGCGAAGGTGCCGCCGGAGGCCCAGCACAGCTTCATCGCCACGTACGGCACGAACGCCGCACTCCCCGCGAGCGCCGTGAGCTGGACCGTCCCCGAGGCGGCCGACGGGGCGGGGCGCGGGGCGTCCGACGGGGCAGGGCGCGGGGCGTCCGACGGGGCGGGGCGCGGGGCGGCCGAGCGCGGACCCGCGGAGCGCGAGCCGGCGGACGGCGCGGTGCCGGAGCGCGCCGCGGCCGCCAGCAGCCCCGCGCCGAGAGCCGCCAGCACGTGCTGCGCCGCGCCCGGCCCGCTGTCCACGCCCTGGCCGAACAGCAGCGTGATCGCGTCCATCAGCAGGCCGAAAGCGCCGGCCACGGCGAGTCCGCAGAGCGTCCAGAGCACTCCGCGCACCGCGCGACCCGGCCCGGCCGCGCCCAGCACCGCCCCGGCCGCCGCCGCGGCCAGACCCACCGCCACCACCGCCCAGCCCACCGCGGCGGCACCGAACAGCGCTGTCCCGCCCAGCGCGCAGCCCGCGCCGAACACCGCGTAGCCGACGCCCCAGGCGGCCACCGCCCGCCCGTCGGTCCGCCATCCGTCCACCCGCCGCCACCGGCCCGCCGGCCGCCGCCCGTCCACCGTCGTCATACCGCCACGGTCGCAGCGGCCCTACCGGCCGCACCTCGCCCGCCGGGACGAACCGGCTCCCCCGGCAGAGGGAAACTCCCGGGACCGCGCACCCCCGGGACCGCGCCTTGCGTTGGAGCGCACTCCAACTCCTAGGGTCGGCAGCGGAATCAGCGAACCGCACCCACCACCGACGGACCCCAGGGGGACCACCACCATGCGCTACCGCACCCTCGGCGGCACCGGCATCGAGGTCAGCACCTACTGCCTCGGCACGATGATGTTCGGCGCGATCGGCAACCCCGACCACGACGACTGCGCCCGGATCGTCCACGCCGCGCTCGACGCGGGCATCAACTTCGTGGACACCGCCGACATGTACTCGGCCGGCGAGTCCGAGGAGATCGTCGGCAAGGCCCTGCAGGCCCGCGGCGACCGCGACGACGTCGTGCTCGCCACCAAGGTGCACTTCCCGATGGGCGAGGGCCGCAACCGGGGCGGCAACTCCCGCCGCTGGATCGTCCGCGAGGTCGAGGAGAGCCTGCGCCGGCTGCGCACCGACCGGATCGACCTCTACCAGGTGCACCGGCCCGACCCCGCCACCGACCTGGAGGAGACCCTCGCCGTCCTCGGCGACCTGGTGCGGGCCGGAAAGATCCTCGCCTTCGGCTGCTCGACCTTCCCCGCCCACGACCTCGTCGAGGCCCACCACCTCGCCGAGCGGCGTGGCCTGCCCCGGTTCCGCACCGAGCAGCCGCCGTACTCGCTGCTCGCCCGCGGCGTCGAGCGCGCCGTCCTGCCGACCGTGCAGCGGCTCGGCATGGGGGCGCTGACCTGGTCCCCGCTCGCCTCCGGCTTCCTCACCGGCCGCTACCGCAAGGACCGGCCGGTCGACCTGACCAGCGGCCGGCCCGCCCTGATGCCGGCCCGCTTCGACCCGGCGCTGCCGGTCAACCAGGCCAAGCTGGCCGCGGTCGAGGAGCTGACCGCCGTCGCCGAGGGCCTCGGCCGCACCCTGCCCGAACTGGCCCTCGCCTTCCCGTTGGCGCACCCGGCGGTCACCTCGGTGATCATCGGACCACGCACCCTCGGCCAGCTGGAGTCGGCCCTCAAGGGCGCCGGCCTCGTGCTCGACGACGCCACCCTGGACCGCATCGACGCGATCGTCCCGCCCGGCACCGACGTCTACCCCCCGGACGGCGTCTGGCAGCCCCGCCCCCTCACCGACCCGGCCCTGCGCCGCCGCCTCGCCGCCGACCGCCCGGCGGCCGGCTGACCGCGCGCCGGGTGCCGGGCCGCTACGCGCGCAGGAGGTCGATCACTCCGGTGAGGTCCTCCACGCCGTGCCGGGCCGGGTCGGCGGCGAGGCGGCGCCGCATCAGGCCGAAGTAGGGGGTGAGCAGTTCGGGGCTCACACCCTGTTCCTCGGCGGTGCGCAGGAAGGTCGGCACGCCGGCGACCTGCATCGCCAGGTTGGAGACGACGCCGCCGGTGTAGTCGCCGGCCGCCAGCTGCTCGGCGGTGGCCGCGACCGAGCCGGTCATCGCGGTGAGCCAGGACGAGAGCAGCGGGGCCAGCGAGCGCGGGTCGACGGACTCGCCGCGCACCAGCGCGAAGGCGTGCGCGACACCACCGAGCATCCCGTACATCGCGCTCAGCAGCGCCACGTCGTGCAGCGCGGCGAGACCGGCGTCCGCACCCACGTAGCGGGCGTCGGCCGGGGCCGCGAGCGCCGCCCGGTGCTCCTCGAACAGCTCCTGCGAACCGCTGTAGAAGACGTACGGGCCGGCCTGCGGGACGCCGATCATCGGCGGGACGGCCATGATCCCGCCGTCCAGGTAGCGGGCGCCGCGCCCGGTCGCCCAGGCGGCGCGGGCGCGGGCCGTGCCGGGGGTGCTGGTGATCAGGTTGACGACGTCCCGGCCGGTGAGGTCGGCGTCGGCCAGCGCCTCCTCGACCGAGTCGTCGTCGAGCAGGCAGACCACCACCAGCCGGTTGGCGGCGACCGCTTCGGCCGCGGTGGCGACGACGACGGCGCCCCGCGCGGCGAGCGGTTCGGCCCGGGCGGCGGTGCGGTTCCAGACGGTGAGCGGGTGCCCGGCGGCGAGCCAGGCACCGGCCAGCGCGGTGCCCATCGCGCCGAGGCCGAGCAGGGTGAGCGGGGCGGGCGAGGTCGTCGAGGAGGTGTCAGAAAGGTTCCGTGTCATGCCGTTCAGCCTGGTTCCGCCCCCGGAAACGATCAAGTACGCACTTCGGAGTGGGTGGTTACCCTGAGGTGAGCGAACAGGCCGGCGAAGGGGTGGGGGCGGGACATGACGGCAACCGTGCCGAGGCCCGGTGCGCACGTGTGCGGGATCGACGCCGCGATGGACGTGATCGGCGGCAAGTGGAAGGTGCTGATCCTCTGGGCGCTGGCCGAGCGGCCGAGCCTGCGCTTCGGCGAGCTGCGCCGGCAGGTGCCGGGGATCACCGAGAAGGTGCTCGCCGCCCACCTGCGCGAACTGGAGGCGGACGGCATCGTGCACCGCGAGTCGTACGACGAGGTGCCGCCGCGGGTCGAGTACTCGCTCACGCCGGCCGGGCGGCGGCTCAACGAGGCGCTGGCACCGCTGGGCGCCTGGGGACGGCAGCACGTGCTGAACGGCGTCCCGCACCCGGCCGCCTGACGCCCGCTCCGGCCCGGGCGATCGCGTCGGGCCCCGGGCGATCGCGCCGGTCTAGGCGATCGCGGCGGACACGATCGCCGCCACCGCGAGGTTGCAGCTGGCGGTCACCCAGACCGCCGGGTGCGGCTCCGGGTCGACCAGGATCGCGCCCAGCTTGCCCGGCGTCAGCAGGTCCACCACCCAGAAGGCGACGGCCATCAGCACCAGCCCCAGCAGGCCGAAGCAGGCGGTGGAGACCAGGCCCTTCCCGAAGTCCTCGTAGGTGTAGAGGATCGCGGTGAAGACGATGCCGCCGATGCCGAGCAGCGCCGAGCTGAGCAGCACGGCGGCGTTGCGGTTGCGCTCCATCCAGATCTGGTGGCCGAGCCGGCCGGGCGTCAGGGCGTCCACCAGGCCGATGCCGAGCAGCAGCAGGACCACGCCGACGCCGCCGAAGGCCGCCGCCGCGCCGAGACCGTGCAGGATGTCGTTCATGGGTTGTCCAGCCCCCCGGGGTCCGTGTCGCAGGTCGCACACCGCGGGCCGGGCCGCCCGTTGCGCGGGCTTCCTCCCACGGTCAAGGATCGGCAAAAGATAACCCATCGCGGTCGGGCTCCGAGCGGGAACGGAACCTCCCGCACCATCGGCTGCACGCGTACCGTCGGACGCCGCTGTCGGCGCCCCGGACCGGTACGGCGCCGAGGGCCACTGCCACCAGCAGCTCCACCCGCTGCCCGACTTCGACGGCAACCGCCCGGTCCTCGGCACCTGGGTGGTCGACGGCGGGGCCGCCGGCCTCGGCATCCGCGAGACCGACGACAGCCCCATCACCCACCAGGGCGCCCGCTTCCTGCCCCACCTCGTCGCCCGAGCCCGTCGTCCCGTCCGGGCATCCCCGGGTGCCCGGAATGCGGACACCCGCCGTGCGGTTTGATGGGGTTATGGCATCTCGTGCACGTGTACGCGCCCCCGAGCTGGTCGGGGCAGGCGGTTGGCTGAACACCGGGGGCAAGGAGCTGACGCTCGCCGACTTCCGGGGCAAGATCACCATTCTGGACTTCTGGACGTTCTGCTGCATCAACTGTCTGCACGTCCTCGACGAGCTGCGGGAGCTGGAGGAGAAGCACCGGGACACCGTGGTGATCGTCGGCGTGCACTCGCCCAAGTTCGTGCACGAGGCCGACCACCGGGCCGTGGTGGACGCGGTGGACCGGTACGAGGTGCACCACCCGGTGCTGGACGACCCGGCGCTCGCAACCTGGAAGCAGTACGCGGTGCGGGCCTGGCCGACGCTGGTGGTGATCGACCCGGAGGGGTACGTGGTCGCCCAGCACGCCGGCGAGGGCCACGCGCACGCCATCGCCCGGCTGGTCGAGGAGCTGGAGGCCGAGCACGCGGCGAAGGGCACGCTGCGACGCGGCGACGGCCCGTACGTGGCGCCCGAGCCGACCGCCGGGGACCTCAAGTTCCCCGGCAAGGCCGTCCGGCTGCCGAACGGCCACTTCCTGGTGGCCGACTCCGGCCACCACTCGCTCGTCGAGCTGGAGGCCGACGGCGAGACCGTGGTGCGCCGGATCGGCGACGGCGTGCGCGGGCTGGTGGACGGCACCGCGCCCCGGTTCAGCGAGCCGCAGGGCCTGGCGCTGCTGCCGGAGGGCACCGTCGACTACGACGTGATCGTCGCCGACACCGTCAACCACGCGCTGCGCGGCGTCCGGCTCGCCGACGGCAAGGTGACCACGCTGGCCGGCACCGGACGGCAGTGGTGGCAGGGCTCCGCGACCGAGGGACCGGCCCGCGAGGTGGACCTCTCCTCGCCCTGGGACGTCGCCTGGTTCGACGGCCGGGTGTGGATCGCGATGGCCGGCGTCCACCAGCTGTGGGCGTACGACCCGGCCACCGGCACCGTCGGCGTCGCGGCCGGCACCACCAACGAGGGCCTGGTCGACGGCCCCGTCGCCGAGGCCTGGTTCGCCCAGCCGTCCGGCCTGGCGGTCTCGGCGGACGGCGAGCGGCTCTGGGTCGCCGACTCCGAGACCTCGGCGCTGCGCTGGGTTTCACGTGGAACAGGGACCGTGCACAGCGCCGTCGGCACCGGCCTCTTCGACTTCGGGCACCGGGACGGCGCGGCCGGTCAGGCCCTGCTGCAGCACCCGCTGGGCGTCACCGTGCTGCCGGACGGCTCGGTGGCCGTCAGCGACACCTACAACCACGCGCTGCGCCGCTACGACCCGGCGAGCGGCGAGGTCAGCACGCTGGCCACCGACCTGCGCGAGCCGTCCGGCGCGGTGCTGGCCGACGGCGACATCGTGGTGGTCGAGTCCGCCCGGCACCGGCTGACCAGGCTGCGGCTGCCCGAGGAGGCCGTCCGGGTGGACGCGGTGGCGCACCGCACCCAGCGGGCCGCCACCGAGGTCGCCCCGGGCGCCCTGCGGCTGGACGTGGTCTTCCAGGCCCCCACCGGCCAGAAGCTGGACGAGCGCTACGGCCCGTCCACCCGGCTGCTGGTCAGCGCCACCCCGCCCGAACTGCTGGTCTCCGGCGCGGGCGCGGACTCCGCGCTCTCCCGTGAGCTGGTGCTCTCCGACACGGTGACCGAGGGCGTGCTGCACGTCTCGGCGATGGCGGCGTCCTGCGACGACGACCCGGCGATCGAGTACCCGGCCTGCCACGTCCACCAGCAGGACTGGGGCGTGCCGGTGAAG
This sequence comes from Kitasatospora sp. NPDC057595, assembly GCF_042800875.1. Taxonomy (NCBI): domain Bacteria; kingdom Bacillati; phylum Actinomycetota; class Actinomycetes; order Kitasatosporales; family Streptomycetaceae; genus Kitasatospora; species Kitasatospora sp. NPDC057595. The sequence continues at coordinate 147,128 of NZ_JBHVGL010000017.1, forward strand.
CTCACCGTCGACGGCGCGCGCCGGCTGCCGCTGGTGCTGGCGGGCCTGGAGTAACCGGCCCGCGGCACGGACACGGGGCCCGGCGAGTTCGCACTCGCCGGGCCCCGTTCGTTCCGCGTCCCGCACCTGCGCCCCGCGGGGGCTCAGCCCTCCAGGAACGCCTTGATCGCGCTCGCCAGCAGGTACGGGTCCTCCGCGCCGCACAGCTCGCGGGCCGAGTGCATGGAGAGCGCCGCGATGCCGCAGTCCACGGTCTGGATGCCGAGGCGGGCCGCGGTGATCGGGCCGATCGTCGTACCGCAGGGCATGGCGTTGTTGGAGACGAAGGTCTGCCACGGCACGCCGGCCTTCTCGCAGGCCGCCGCGAACACCGCCCGGCCGACGCCGTCGGTGGCGTACCGGTTGTTGACGTTGACCTTGAGGATCGGCCCGCCGTTGGGCAGCGGGTGGTGGCCCGGCTCGTGCCGCTCGCTGTAGTTCGGGTGGACGGCGTGGCCCATGTCGGAGGAGAGGCAGACGGTGCCGGCCAGCGCCCGGGCCCGGTCCTCCAGACCGCCGCCGCGCGCGTACACGCTGCGCTCCAGGACGTTGCCGAGCAGCGGGCTCTGCGCGCCGGTGTCCGACTCGCTGCCGGTCTCCTCGTGGTCGAAGGCGGCCAGCACCGGGATGTACGGCAGCACGGCACCGTCCGTCTCGGCGGCGGTGGCCACCGCGGCCAGCGCGGCGGTGGCGGCGTGCACCGAGAGCAGGTTGTCCAGCCGCGGGCCGGCCAGCAGCTCGCGGTCCCGGCCCAGGTAGGAGGCGGGCTGGACGTCGTGGGTCATGAGGTCCCAGCCGGTCACGTCGGCCGCGTCGACCCCGGCCCGCTGGGCGACGTAGCCGATCAGCGAGCCCTCGTCGACCGGACCGAGGCCCCAGATCGGGGTGAGGTGGCGCTGCTTGTCCAGCTTCATGCCGTCGTTGACCTGGCGGTCCAGGTGGATCGCCAGCTGCGGCACGCGCAGCAGCGGCTCGTCCAGCTGGACCAGCCGCCGGCTGCCGTCGCGCAGCGTGAGCCGCCCGGAGAGGCCGAGGTCCCGGTCGAGCCAGGTGTTCAGCGGCACCCCGCCGTAGATCTCCACCGCCACCTGCCGCCAGCCCGCCGACCCGGTGTCCGGGATCGGCTTGACCCGCAGGTTGGGCGAGTCCGTGTGGGTGCCGACCACGCGGAACGGCGTCTCCGGGCCGGCGCCGGCCGGCACGTACCAGGCGATCAGCGCGCCGCCGCGGACGACGTACCGGCCACCGGCCACACCGTCCCAGGAGTCCGTTTCCAGCACCTGCCGGAAGCCGGCTTTCTCCAGACGCTCGGCCGCGCTCGCGACCGCGTGGTAGGGCGACGGCGAGGTGCCGAGGAAGGCGATCAGGTCATCGGTGTGCGTCCGGTCGAAGAAGGCCTGGCGGGCGGCGGTCGACATGCTGCTCCTGGGTCGAGGGAGGGCCGGGGCCGAAATGGGGGATCAGCCTCGCACCTTGAGCATATGCCCGTACACGGACATGACACTCGGAGCATCCCAACGGATGCACAACACAGACAGAACCGTGAACTGACGCCCCCTTCACCGCTGCTGGGCCACCGGCGGGCCGGTCGGGCCTCGACCGGGCCTGCGGACACGCCGAAGGGCCCGGTCGGGGGGACCGGGCCCTTCGGCGTGAGGGTGGGGTCAGGCGGTCGGGAAGGTGCCGCGCGCGGCGCACCCGGTGCAGGGCGGCGGCGGGAGACGGGTGGGCGTCAGAACGCCTCCTCCGCCAGCTCCATGATCTCGTTGTCGATGCCCTCGGCGATCAGGCGCTGCGAGGCGACGGTCGGCAGCACGTTCTTGGCGAAGAAGCGGGCGGCCGCGACCTTGCCCTGGTAGAACGGCACGTCCTTCTCCGAGGCCCCGGCCTCCAGCTTGGCCAGGGCCACCGCGGCCTGGCGCAGCAGCAGCCAGCCGACCACGACGTCGCCGGAGACCATCAGCAGGCGGGTGGTGTTCAGGCCCACCTTGTACATGTTCTTGACGTCCTGCTCGACCGAGGAGAGGTCGGCGAGCAGCTTGCCGACGATGGCCTCCAGGTCGCCGGCGGCCTTGGCGAGCAGCTCGCGCTCGGCGGCCAGGGCGTCGCCGCCCGCGGCCGAGCCGAGGAACTTCTGGATCTGCTCGGACAGCGCGGTGAGCGCCTGGCCACCGTCCTTGACGATCTTGCGGAAGAAGAAGTCCTGGCCCTGGATGGCCGTGGTGCCCTCGTAGAGGGTGTCGATCTTGGCGTCCCGGATGTACTGCTCGATCGGGTACTCCTGGAGGTACCCGGAGCCGCCGAAGGTCTGCAGCGACTGGGCGAGCTGCTCGTAGGACTTCTCCGAGCCGTAGCCCTTGACGATCGGCAGGAGCAGGTCATTGAGGCGCTCGGCGGCCTCGTCGCGCTCGCCGCGCAGCTTGGCGGCCGCCATGTCGTCCTGGGTGGACGCGGTGAACAGCACCAGGGCGCGCATGCCCTCGGCGTACGCCTTCTGGGTCAGCAGCGAGCGGCGCACGTCCGGGTGGTGGGTGATGGTGACGCGCGGGGCGGTCTTGTCCAGGAACTGCGAGATGTCGGCGCCCTGCACGCGCTCCTTCGCGTACTCCAGCGCGTTCAGGTAGCCGGTGGAGAGGGTGGCGATGGCCTTCGTGCCGACCATCATCCGGGCGAACTCGATGATCTTGAACATCTGGCGGATGCCGTCGACCTTCTCGCCGAGCAGCCAGCCCTTCGCCGGGTGCTTGGCGCCGAAGGTCATCTCGCAGGTGTTCGAGGCCTTCAGGCCCATCTTGTGCTCGACGTTGGTGGCGTAGACGCCGTTGCGCTCGCCCAGCTCGCCGGTCTCCCAGTCGAAGTCGAACTTGGGGACGATGAACAGGCCCAGGCCCTTGGTGCCCGGCTTACCGCCCTCGGGGCGGGCCAGCACCATGTGGATGATGTTCTCGGACATGTCGTGCTCGCCCGAGGTGATGAAGCGCTTGACGCCCTCGATGTGCCAGGAGCCGTCCTCCTGCTGAACCGCCTTGGTGCGGCCGGCGCCCACGTCCGAGCCGGCGTCAGGCTCGGTGAGGACCATGGTGGAGCCCCACAGCCGGTCGGTCATCCGCCTGGCGACCTCCAGCTGCGCCTCGGTGCCCTCCTCGGCGATGACGCCGGCGAAGGCCGGGCCGGAGGAGTACATCCAGATGGCCGGGTTGGAGCCCAGGATCTGCTCGGCGAAGGCCCAGATCAGCGAGTTCGGGGTGACCTGGCCGCCGATCGACTCCGGGATGCCCAGGCGCCACCACTCGGCGTCCATGAAGGTCTGGTAGCTCTTCTTGAAGGCCGCCGGGATCGGCGCGGTGTTGGTCTCCGGGTCGAACACCGGGGGGTTGCGGTCGGTGTCGGTGAAGGACGCCGCGAGGTCGTTCTCGGCGAGGCGCGCGATCTCGCTCAGGATGTTCTTCGCGGTCTCGACGTCCATCTCCGCGAACGGTCCGGTGCCGTACACCTGCTCGCGGCCGAACACCTCGAAGAGGTTGAACTCCACGTCCCGCAGGTTGGACTTGTAGTGACCCATGGCCGTTATCTCCGGTTCGTCGCTTCCGGGACATCTCCGCGTTCGGGCGCCCGTACCCACCAGTAGGCCTCATGATGCTACCCAGCGGTAACTTGTTTCAAGCCCCCGTCGGTGAATCCTCTGCGGATAACCGTATGAACGTGGTCACGTCCCACAAGCCGGGACGGCCACACCTTGTCAGGATCGACGCCCGCGCGGGGCCCCGCGCTCCCGATAGCCTGTCCGTGTGTACGGCTATGACCAGAACGCGTACCCGGGCGACCCCTACCAGCAGCAGGCGGGGCCGCAGCCGGGCATGAACGGCATGCCCGGCCCGGGCCCGTACGGCGAGCAGCCGCCGAGCGCACAGCAGTCCCTCTATCCGGAGCCCTCGCCACCGTCCCTGGCGGACGCGGTGCGGGCCTTCACCACCGGCTCGATGGCGGTGGAGGACTTCCAGGCCATCTTCATCACCTCCAAGGTGCACTGCCCGCGCGGCGACCGGCCGGGCTTCCTCGCCCTGCACAACACCCCGACGCCGGTCATCCCGATGTTCAGCTCACTGAAGGAGCTGCGCCGCTACGCCGGCAAGGACTCCAAGCACTTCACCGTCACCGGCGCCGAGGTCCTCGACCTGCTGCCGACCGGCTACGGCTTCGCGCTGGACATGGAGGGCGAGCACCGGATGGTGTTCGACGCCAAGGCGGTCGAGCAGATGGTCGACTTCACCATGCGGCGGATGTACGGCTGACGGACGATGGTCGGAGGGCCGCCCGGCCCCGCCCGCCGGTCGGCCCGCGCGGATTTGGTTCAAAATTCAACTTGCTTCTTGTTGAGGATTGAACTAATCTCGTGGACACAGGCCAGAGGAGCACCCCCGAAGGAGGCCGACATGCCCGCCGTGACCGTCGACAACCCGCTGACCCTCCCGCGCGTCACCACCCCCGACCCCGCCGTCACGAGCGCCCGGCCGGTCCTCACCGTGGCCACCGCTCCCGAGGGCTTCGAGGGCGAGGGCTTCCCCGTCCGCCGCGCCTTCGCCAAGATCAACACCAAGTTCCTCGACCCGTTCATCATGATGGACCAGATGGGCGAGGTGGACTACGCGGCCGGCGAGCCCAAGGGCACCCCCTGGCACCCGCACCGCGGCTTCGAGACCGTCACCTACATCATCGACGGAACGTTCATCCACCAGGACTCGCACGGCGGTGGCGGCACCATCACCGACGGCGACACCCAGTGGATGACGGCCGGCTCGGGCCTGCTGCACATCGAGACCCCGCCGGAGTCCCTGGTGAGGTCCGGCGGCCTCTTCCACGGCCTCCAGCTGTGGGTGAACCTGCCCGCCTCGGACAAGATGATCGCCCCGAAGTACCAGGACATCCGCGGCGGCAGCGTCAAGCTGCTCAGCACCGAGGACGGCGGCGCGCTGCTGCGCGTCATCGCCGGTGAGATCGACGGCCACCAGGGCCCCGGCTCCACCCACACCCCGATCACCATGATCCACGCCTCGATCAACCCCGGTGCCCAGATCACCCTGCCCTGGCGCTCCGACTTCAACGCCCTCGCCTACGGCCTCGCCGGCAACGGCTCGGCCGGCACCGAGCACCGCCCCTTCCACCGCGGCCAGGCCGTGGTCTTCGGCGACGGCGACTCGATCACCATCCGCGCCGACGAGAAGCAGGACTCCCGCGACAACAACTTCGAGGTCGTCCTCCTCGGCGGCCTGCCGATCCGCGAGCCCGTCGCCCACTACGGCCCGTTCGTGATGAACAGCCACCGCGAACTCCAGCAGGCCATGGAGGACTTCCAGGCCGGCCGCCTCGGCACCATCCCCGCCGACCGGTAGTCACCCCCGTGACGCCCTCGCCCCGGCCCCCCGCGTACGGCTACCGCAGCCGCGCGCAGCGGGCCGGGGCTTCGTCGTGAGCCGTGCGCCGTACGCGCGCCGCCCCGCCCGCCCCGGTGGCAGGGCGGGGGATCCGGCCCTACCGTCGGACCACGGACGCACGTTTTGGCCGAGGGTGAGGAGCGAGGGATGTTCTGGCAGTTCATCGTGGTGACGGCCGCCTCGTTCGGCTTCCCGACCGCCGCACTGCTCTTCTTCATCGGCGGGCCCCGCTTCCCCGACGATGAGCTCGACGACCGCCGGTAGCACGAAGACCGGCAGCACGGCGGCCCGTGGCGGCCGGCGGGCTTCAGCGCACCGGGACCGCCCAGGCCGGGTCACGGCCCAACAGGGCCAGCGCGCGCCCGAACGGGCCGGCCGAGCCGTCGGCCGCCCGGACGGCGGCGAAGGCCCGCCCCGGCGCCCGGTCCGCCGCGGTCGCCGGCACCGCCCCGGCCACCGCGAGCAGTGCCCCGGCGAGCGGCGGCTCGTCCTCCACGGCGGCCACCAGCCGGGCCGGCGAGCCCAGCGCGACCGCCACGTCCCAGGCGTGCACCAGGGTGTCCAGCAGATGGAAGCCGACCGCCTGTTCGAACGGGAACGGCTCGTCGGCACGGATCTCCGGCAGCAGGAGCGGGGCGGGCCGCGGCGTCGCGGCGGCGAGGGCGAAGGCCGCGGTCAGCCGCGCCGCCGAGTGCCGGAACGCGCCGGCCGGATCACCGTGCACCGGGACGTCGCGCCAGTGCGCGAGGTCCGCCCCGGCGCCGTCGGCGGCGGCCGCGAACCCCCGGTGCTGCCCGACCGCGTGCTCCAGCAGCCGCCGCAGCGACCAGCCCGCGCAGGGCGTCGGCAGCACCAGCTGCTCCGGCCGCACGGTGTCCACCACGGCGGCGGCCAACTCCAGGGAGCGGCTGTGCAGTTCGAGCAGGCTCACACCGCACCCGCCTCGGTCGCCGCGGTCGGCTCGGCCGTCCCGGCGGACAGGAAGCCGATCACCTGGTCGATCACGGTCGGCTCGGTGAGGATCCGCCGGTGGCCCAGCCCCCGGGTGGCCAGCAGCTCCAGTCGGTCCCCGTACGCCGCCCGCAGCCGGCGGGCCTGGGCGAACGGGACGACGTCGTCCTGCTCGTCGTGCGCCACCAGGATCGGCGGGGCGATCTCCTCGGGGTGACGGGTGGCGTCGAAGTGGCTCCGCACGTCGGCGACCCCGGGGAACATCGCGCCGCCCTCCGCCCGACGCGTCAACTCCCGACGCACGGTGGCGTTCAGGCCGAGCCTGGCGCAGAACCCGGCGGGCAGCCAGGAGACCTCGGCGACCCCGGCCACGGCGGCCAGCCGCCCGGCCCGCAGCCCCTCGCGCAGCGCCAGGAAGGCCGCGTTGACGCCCAGCGAGTGGGCGATCACCGCCTCGAAGGCTCCGTACTCCTCCTGCAGCCGCAGCGCGATGGTGCGGTGGTCCAGCACGGTGGCGGTCCGGCCGCCGGAGTCGCCGTGCCCGGGGGCGTCGTAGCCGACGGCGGTGAGGCCCAGTGCGTTCAGCCGGGGCACGAAGTCCGCGAACCGGGAGGCCCGGGACTGCCAGCCGTGCATCAGCAGGACCGGCCGCCCGCCGTCGCCCCAGCGGTGGACGACCACCCGCTCGCCGCGGTGCCGCAGCGTCCCGGTGACGGCCCGGTCGTGCACCTCGCGCTCGCGGGTGCGGACCCGGCCGCGCCGCAGCGGGTGGCGGTAGAGCTCGAACGCGGCCCGGCCGGCGAGGCCGGGGGCGGCCAGCGAGACGGTGTTCAGGGTGGTGCGGATCAGTGCGACGGCCGGGTCCATGCGGAACTCCCTGTGGATGCCGAGCTGCGGATGCCGAGCTGTGATTGCCGAGGGCAGGGGCCGAACTGGGCGAGATATTAGCACGACCGTTCGTGCTTTTTTCTGGTTGGCAGGCTGCCCGGCTACCCTGGCGGCACGGACGGACGACCGGAGGACTGAGGTGAGAGCGGTGGTGGCCGGAGCGAGCACGTCCCGCGCGGACGGACGGGTGCAACGCGGCGAGGAGACCCGCCGGACGGTCCTGCGCCGCGCCGTGGAGATCGCCTCCGTCGAGGGCCTGGACGCCCTGTCGATCGGCCGGCTCGCCACCGACCTCGGGCTCAGCAAGAGCGGGGTCTTCGCCGGCTTCGGCTCCAAGGAGGAACTCCAGCTCGCCACCGTCCGGGCGGCCCGGCGGATCTTCTCCGACGCGGTGCTCGACCCGATCGCCGCCGAGCCCCCCGGGCTGCGCAAGCTGCGGCTGCTCTGCGAGTCCTGGCTGGCCTACGCGCGTGCCCGGGTCTTCCCCGGCGGCTGCTTCTTCTACGAGGTCAACGCCGAGTACGACGCCCGCCCCGGCCCGCTGCGCGACGCCCTCGCCGCCAACTGGCGGGAGTGGCACGCCACCGTCCTCGGCCTGGCGGCCGGCGCCCGGGACACCGGCGAACTGCGCGCCGACGCCGATCTGGAGGACATCACGTTCACCCTGATCGCCCTGCTGGAGAACGCCAACCCGCAGGCCCTGCTGCTGGACGAGGACACCCCGTACGAACGCGCCCACCGCGCGGCGCTGCGCCGGCTGCGCGCGGACGCCACCGACCCGGACACCCCCGCGCTGCGGGCGGAGTAGGGCCTCAGGCGTCCAGCACCCGCTCCAGGACCGCCGCCCCGGCGAGCAGCCGCTCGTCCGCCCCGGCCTCGCCGACCACCTGAAGGCCCAGCGGCAGGCCCCGGACCGTCACCCCGGCGGGCAGGCTCAGCGCGGGCAGCCCGGCGAAGCTCCACGGCAGCGACATCACGGCGCTGCCGGTGCTGTCCAGCCCGAGCGGCGCCGGGCCGGTCGCCGAGGGGGCCAGCAGCAGGTCCACCCCGGCCCGCCGGCGCTGGGCGGCGAGCCGCGTCCGGAACGCCTCGCGGGCGCGCAGCGCCGCCTCGTACGCGGCCCGCTCGACGCCCCGGCCGTGCCGGATGCCCGCCACCGTCTCCGGCCGGTAGAGGGCGCCGAAGCGCTCGAACCACTCGGCGTGCGAGGCCGCCATCTCGAACCGGTTGATCGTCCGGAGCTGCCGCTCCAGCTCGGTGAAGTCCGGCAGCGCATCGACCTGGCGGACCATCAGCCCTCGGGCGGACAGCAGCTCCAGCTGCCGCCGGAAGGCCTCCAGCGCCTCCGGTCGGGCCCGCTCCAGGTACGGGCCGACCGGGACGCCGAGCACGGGGACGTCGTCGTGCCCCGGCTGCGGCCGGTCGTCCCAGTCGTCGCAGAGCAGCGGGGCGGCCAGCGCGACGCCGGCCAGGTCGGCGGTGAACAGGCCCACCGTGTCGAGACTCGGCGCGTTCGGGATCACGCCCGCCGCCGGGATCCGCCCGTGCGTCGGCCGGAAGCCCACCACACCGCAGTAGGCGGCCGGGCGGACCACCGAGCCGACCGTCTGGGTGCCGATCGCCAGCGGCACCAGCCCCGCCGCCACCGCCGCCGCCGAGCCGCTGCTGGAGCCGCCCGGGGTGTGGCCCGGGTGGTGCGGATTGCGGGTCGGTCCGGGGGCGCCGCCCGCGAACTCGGCGGTCACCGTCTTGCCCGCGATCAGCGCCCCGGCCGCCAGCAGCCGGTCCACCACGGTGGCCTGCGGTCCGGCCAGGACGCCCGGCGGCAGCGCGGAGCCGGCGTGCGTGGGCAGGCCGTCCACGTGCGCGATGTCCTTGATCCCGACGGCCACCCCGTACAGCGGCGGCGCCTGCGCCGGATCGGGGTGGCGGGCGGCGAGCGCCCTGGCCTCGGCGTGCAGCCGGTCGGCGCGGCCGGCCTCCGGCACGAAGGCGTGGATCAGCGGGTCCACCTGGTCGATCCGGGCGCAGAGCCGGTCGACGTGGACGGCCAGGGCGGGTACGCCCGCACGCAGCGCGGCGGCCTCACGGATCAACGACCGTGGCCGGACCAGGGATTGCTCCATGCCGACCACGGTAGCCCCGGCCCCGGCGGGACCGTTCACCGCACCACCGGTGCGGCGCTCACTCCGTCGGCCAGGCCGATTCCCGCTGGTCACCGGGCCGGCCCGGCCGGTGCTCGTCGCCCAGCCAGGGCGCCTCGCGCAGCAGGTAGGCCCCGCAGGTGTGGCAGCAGAGTTCGCGGGTGCGGCCCCAGTCCGCCGCCTCCCGGGCGGGTGCCCGCTCGTCCAGCTCCCGGCCGCACATCGCCACGCTCCCGCCGCCGCGGACCATGTGCCACATCCGCACCCCGGCGGAGGCGCCGCCGGGGGCGTACTCGGCACGCATCCGGTGCATCATTACCCCATCGTCCGGCGGCCCGGCGGGCCCGGCAAGCGGAGCGGCCCCCGATGCCGGACCGGACCTGCGGGAGTCAGACCAGCCCGCCCCAGAGCCGCAGCCGGGCGATCCCGCCGTCCGGGAAGACGTCCAGCCGGACGTGGGTGGCCGGGCGCGGGGCGTCGATCACCAGGCGGTGCACGGCGTCCGGCTGCAGCCGGGTGCGCGGCACCAGCTCGAACCACTCCCCGGGGTCCGCGCCCCGCTCGTCCCGGCCGGACAGCGCCGCCCAGCCGGCCGCGTTGCCGACGTAGTAGCCGGTGTCGATCTCCACCGCCCGGACCGCGCCCCGCCCGGCCAGCCGCAGCCGGACCCAGTCGTGGCCCGCGTCCCGGCGCCGGCGGTTCTCCCAACCGTCGCCCATCGCCCGGGACTTCCCGGGCAGGAGGAGGCTTGCCGGGGCGGAGTAGTAGCGGTCCGAAGCGTCCTCGACGGCGCCGCCGTTCTCCACCGCGGCCAGGTCGAAGGTGCCGAGCGCGGCCAGCCAGCCGGGGTCGGGACGGGCCTCGCCGTGCACCCGGAAGCGGGCGATGCCGCCGTCGGGGTACTGGCTGAGCCGCAGGTGGGTGAAGCGGCGGCGGTCGGCGACGGCGAAGCCGTTGGCGGCGTGGCCGCGCACCGGGGAGCGGGGGACCAGCGGGTGCCAGCCGGTCGCCGCGGCCAGCAGCTCCTCCGGGCCCGGGGTGCCGGGGAGTTCGGCGCCCTCGACGGCGATCTGCCGCGGGTGGTTGCCCCGGAAGTGCGCGGTGTCGACGACGACGCCGTGCACGACGCCCGGCACGCCCAGCCGGACCAGCGCCCAGTCGTGGTCGTCCTCGGCCGGGTGCGGGCGGTCGGCGCCGGCGCCCCGACGGCGGCGGGTCTCCCAGCCGTCCATGAGCTGGCCCTTGTTGCCGAAGGTGTGCGGGCGGAACTCGGCCGGCCGGGGCAGCAGCAGGTTCTCCCGTTCGGCGAACAGCTCGTCGTTGGCGGCGACGACGGCGCCGCCGAGCCGGCGGTCGGCGAGGTCGACCAGGGCGGTGAACGGGAACTCGGCGGCCCGGTAGTCGGCGTACGGGTCACCGCCCCCGTACGGCGGGGCGTCCGCGTCGGGCAAACGGTCCGGCAAGCGGTCGGGGCTCGGGCTGGCGTTCGCTTCGGCGGTCATGGCTCCACCCTCGCCCCGACGACCGGTCAGGTCCATCACCGGGAACCGGGCCAGGCGTCCGGCCGGGGTCGCTTTCCGGCCACCCCGGATGAAGGCCCTTCGCCCACGTCCCGTAGGGTGCCGCTCCTGCGACGCCACCGGGCTCTCGGATCCGGTCGCCAAGTTGCCCATATTCGGACATAGTTCATCAAGAAACGCTGGAGCCAAGACCTTGCGCTCTTCCCGCCTCCTGGCCGCGTCCACCCTGCTCGTGCTCTCCCTCGGTGCGACGGCCGGCGCGGCCACCGCCGGCGCCGTCGCCGTCCCGCCCACGCCGTCGGCCAGCGACACGGCCACGGCCACGGCGTCCGCGACGGCCACCGCTACCGCTACCGTCACCCCGAGCGCCACCGCCACCCCCTCGGCGAGCACCTCCCCGAGCGCCACCACCACGGCCACCCCGACGAACCGGCCCTCTGTCCCGCCGACCTTGCTGCCGACCACCGCACCGGGCTCCGGCTGCTCGGGCGGCGTGTACCAGGGCTACGACTGGCTGAAGGTCGGCGGCACCGGGCTGTGGGGCACCACCATCGCCCCTGGTACGACCCAGGAGACCTCGGTCACCTGGGAGAACCTCAGCGAGGTCGAGCTGCCGAAGTTCCACACCTACCTCTACCTGTCCGTGTTCGACCGGGAGGACGGCGTCGACAGCCACGCGTGGGACAAGGACTACTTCACCGTCCAGTTCCGCGCGCCCGGCCAGGACTGGAAGCCCGCGCAGATGAACAACTCCTCCGCCGATACCGGCACCTTCCGGCTCGGCAAGGGCGAGAAGCTCACCCTCCAGTTCCGCATCACGCCCACCGCCAAGGCGCCGCTGGCCAAGTACTCGGGCAACTTCGGCGGTGGCGACACGGCCATGGACAACACCGTGCTGCCCCACCCGGCCAAGCCCGACAAGAACGGCTGCACGCAGTACATCAACTACTACGAGGGCGAGTTCAAGCTGACCCTGGCCGGGGCCACCGGTACCGCGTCCACCTCCGCCAAGCCCTCCGCCTCCGCCTCGCCGGCCGCGGCGAGCGGGCCGCACCTGGCCGAAACCGGCTCCAGCTCCAACACCCTGCCGATCGCCGTCGGCGGCGCCGTCGTGCTCGCGGCCGGCGCCGGGACGCTGCTCGCGCTGCGCCGCCGCAAGGCCGGCGCGCACGGCTGATCGCCGACCGAAGAGGTCCGAGGGGTACGCACAACCGTTCGTATCCCTCGGACGTCCACCTGACAGAGCCTTGACCACCCGTCACCGCCAACGACCGCCGGAGCCGTGATCGTGCGCACCTCCCGTCTGACCGCCGCAGCCGCCCTGCTCGTCCTGACCACCGGGATGACCGTGGCCGGCACCTCCGGCGCCTTCGCCGCGGACCCGACCTCCGAGCCCTCGGCCACCGCGACCGCCGAGCCGACCGGCGCGCCGACCACCGAAGCGACCGCCGAACCGACCGACACCCCGTCGGCGACGGCCACCCCGACCGCCACCGGCACGGCCACGCCGACCGCGACCCCGTCCGCCACGCCGACGCTGCCCTCCGGCTGCATGTACCAGCGCGACGTCAAGATGCCGGTCCACGTCAGCCCCGCCGAGTTCACGCTCGTCAAGGACGGCACGGCGCAGGAGATCGCCGTCTCCTTCCAGAACACCAGCTCGACCACGCTGACGGACTTCGCGCTCACCTACAAGATCGACTCCACCAAGGGGCTCTGGAAGCCCAAGTCGGAGGTCAAGGTCCAGAACGGCGCCTGGAAGCCGGCCGACGCGACGACCGACCACGGCTCGGTGTCCCTCGGCTCCTTCCAGGTCAAGCCGAACGAGATGATCACGGCGACGATCCGGCTCACCGTCTCCGACTCGCCGTGGCAGGAGTTCCACCTCTCCCTCGACGGCGCCTCCGAGGTTCTCCCGTACGGAGTGGGCCCGCAGAACGTCAAGTACACCTGCAACCGGCTGATCGGCGCGTACTCCTCCACCGTCAAGGCCGTCGACAAGGCCCCGGCCACGGCGTCCCCCTCGGCCACCACCACTCCGACCTCGACCGCGTCCGCCACCCCGACCGCCACGGCCACCACCACCCCGACCGCGAGCGGCTCGCCCTCGCCGAGCGCCACCGTCCGCCCGGCCGGCACCACCGGCGGCTCGACCGGCACCGGCGCCACCGGCACCCGCCTCGCCGACACCGGCGCGAGCAGCGCCACCACGCCGATCGCCATCACCGGCGGCGCCGCCGTCCTCCTCGGCACCGCCGCCCTGCTGGTCGCCCGCCGCCGCAAGCCCACCCGCGACTGACCCCCACCACCACCGGCCCACCCGCCCCGCCCCCGCGGGCCGGGGCGGACCCGTCAGGACGCCCGGGGGAGCAGGGCGTCGTCCTGCCACTTGAGGATCTTTTGATCCCCGCAAGCCCGTGACCTGCGAGTTCGACCGTAAAAGTGCCGCTGACCAGGCGAAACTACCTTCAGTAGCTCGCACTGGTCAGCGGCACTTTTGGCCCTCATGTGCCCTGGATGTGCCCCCATCTCGTATCAGTTCGCAGCGCCGCGCATTCGGACTTCACACACGTATCCGAAGGACGGTCCTGCGCTGCTGTCGTCCCACGGAAGGACTCTTCCCAGCCCGTTCGGTTGGTTAGCGGGTCCACGGCCGCCGAGTTCGCGGTGTGTCGACTCGTGCGCGTACACCGACAAGGCGCCTGACTTGGAGCTGATCCTCTAAGGTGATCGACGGTGGGTGGACTACAGCGAGGAACCGGCGTTGCGTATTTCTCAGTTGATCATCAGGAACTTCCGAGGGATCCGGGAGTTGACCCTGCCGATGTCGTCCTTCGGGTGCATCATCGGTGAGAACAATGCCGGGAAGTCCACCGTCCTACAGGCACTGGACGTGTTCTTCAACGGGCCTTCGCTCAAGCCGACCGACTACTACGATCGCAGGATCAATCTGCAGATCGAAGTCACCCTGACCGAGATCGGTGATGCTGACCTGGCTCGACTCGTACCAGAGCACCGACAACGAATTACAGAGGTTGTCGAGGACGGGCGATTGGTACTGGCAAGGGTCTACGGTGAGAGCGGCAAGGGAGCGCTCCGTCGAATGGCCATGGTGCCCAAGGAGGATCGGTTCCGCCCAGAGGCGGTTGCCGAGGTAGTGGCCAAGAAGGCCGGCGCGGAGTTGCGCGAAGCTGCTGTCTTCGTCTTTCCGGAGTTGCAGGGCGTCCTGGCTGCGAAGACGACTCAGAAGGCTGTCAAGGAGGCCGTGCAGGACCTGATCGATGCTCTGCCGGAGGCGGAGTTGGAACTCAGGGATATTGGGTTGTCGACCGGTATCGATAGCTCCGTGCAAGCGCTGCTGCCAGAGGTGATCTACATCCCGGCGGTGAAGGATCTCAGCGACGACCTCAAGACGAGCGAAGCGGCATCCTTCGGCAAGCTTCTGGGGATCTTGTTCAGCCAGACAAAGGGACACTTCGGAGAGATGGAGGAGGTCTTCAGCCAGCTACACAAGGCACTGAACCTCCAGGTGCATCCCGATGGCTCGACCAAGGATGAGCGACTTCCCCAGGTCCAGACGATTGAAGCAATGCTGGAGGGCAACCTCCAGCAAGCGTTCCCGCGGGCATCGATCAGCATCGAGTTCCCGCCGCCGGAGCTTCGCAGCGTCCTGTCGAACGCCCGGATCGCGATTGACGACGGTATTCGAAGTGACTTCAAGAGCAAGGGGGACGGACTTCGCCGCTCGGTCACCTTTGCGATCCTGCGAACTTATGTCGACCTTCGCGCTAGTGAGCGGGAAGTGGACCAGGGCGCGAGCCCTCGTCCCTACCTGTTGCTCTTTGAGGAACCTGAACTTTTCCTCCACCCGCAGGCGCAGCGCCAACTGTTCGAATCTCTCAAGGTGTTTGCGGAGGACAACCACGTCCTGGTCAGTACGCACTCCAGTAGCTTCTTTAGCCCTCAGGCCACTGGAACCTTCGTCAAGCTGGCCAAGGACTACACTATTTCCCCGCCTGAGGCCAAAGCGTTCCCCATCGATCTATCAGACCTTGCACTGAAAGATCAGTTCCAACTGATCCGGCAAGAGAACAATGACGCTGCCTTCTTCTGTAACGACGTCCTGTTGGTGGAAGGGGACAGCGACCACATTCTAATGCCACACCTGGCTAAGTCACTGAACGAGAAGTGGGATTTTGAGCAGCGCTCCATCGCGATTGCCCGCCTTGGCGGAAAGGCTCGGGTGGCAAGGTATCGGGGGTTCTTCGAGCGATTCGGGGTCCGGGTCGCCGTCTTGGTTGACCTGGACGCCATCACTGATGGTTTCGACAAGCTCGGGGCTGGTAAGTCGAGCACCGAAATTCAGCAGCAGTTGGTGAAGAGGTTGGGAGATTTGGCGTCAGCGGGAGGAGAGCTGTCGCGTAAGCAACTGCAGTCGATGCAGAAGTCGGGGGAGATCAAGCGGCAATGGCAGGCAGTAAAGGGCGCTAGGGAGAAACAAGCCGCAGGACTTGGAACGCTTGACGAAGTTGTGGCCGCGATGGATGCCTTCTTCGAGGGGAATGAAACACGGGGGCAGCGGCGAGCCGAGTTGGCGAATCCGACTGACGAGCAGGTTAGGGAGCTCAAGGTGCAACTCCTCGAGCAGCTTCGCACTGAGCGGATCTATGTCCTCGAACGTGGTGACATCGAGAGCTACTATCCGCGAGGCAAGGGGACGGATAAGCCCGCCCAGGCGCAGGAGTTTTGTGAACAGTATCCGGACGGCGACTCAATCCGGGTGCTGCTGAACGGCGGCTCCGCTGTCGACAGTTGCGAGTTCGACGCGATTTTTGCCAGCTTGTTCGAGGGGTGAGCCTAAAATGCTTTCGGTGATCGGGAGGCATGCGCTTCGCGAATATGGGCCCATCGAGGTGCGGCCAGTAACGGTCGGTCAGGTCGGGGCGGTGCCGTGGTGGGGACTGGGCTCACCCCCCATGGCTTGGCAGCGGGGTAGGTGTCGGCGAACCGGCACTTCTTACGGAGCATCTGCGCGCGGACGCTGATCGCCAAGGGTGCTTCCAGCTCTGGGTGCCCCGAGCTGGAAGCACCGAGGTTTGGCAGTGGGACGCTCAACCGTTGAGGATCTGCCAATGGCTTTCCCGTGTCGTCCCGACCTCTGATAGGTCGGCAGATGGGGCCAACGTACTCTGCAGCCCGACCGGTCGGAGGCGGACTCACAGCCCAGGCAGCGTACCTGCTGGGCGACGCGCGTCAGCACGGTTTCCCAATCTAGATCCAGTTGCTCGGCGGTCGCTGCGAGAGTCAGGAACACCTCGATTCCCGCTACCTACGGAGCGATATGCCGGACAATGCCTTCCCCATCCGTCTCACTACGCAGCCCTCTGTGCTGCCGGGCCCGATTTCGGGACCGAGGGCCACTCCGGCGGGCGCTCAGCCGTGCACCGGGATGCCCGGCTGCGTCATCGATCACTCGGACTCGACCAGCTATGGGGCTCCGTGCAACCAGTTCGACCACCACGGCCCCGAGCACACGATCCACGGGCCTCTCGGAAATCCGGTCTTCACCGTCCGGCGCACCTGGCTCGCAGAGGAGGGCTGTGAGCCGATCATCGAAGGTTGGGGCTACGGTGCCGACCTGGAGATGAACCAGGACGAGGCTCGAGGCTACGCCGCGCAGCTGCGCGACCAGGCTAACCGGATCGACGAAGAGGCCGAGCGGCTCGCTGCTGTCGGATGCCCGCGAGCTGTCGTTGATGGCTGCCGTGCTCATCCGTGGTGCGTGAAGGGCATTGCACCACACTCGGACTGCGAGGGTGCCGAGATCACCCTTACGGCGGTCGACCGCCGTAACCCCGGCCACGTCGGACCCTATCTCGGCGCACACCTGGCGACCTTCGATGGCGAACCGATCTGCGGGATGCTCCTCGACAACTGGACGGATCTCAACGCCGCCGACCTCCGCCAGGTGATCGAAGACATCGAGGCGTACCTCCCGAAACTCAGGATCCTCGCCGCGCAGCTCGCGGAGGCCGAAGTCAGGAGCGCGGCTGCTCAGGGAATCTCAGCTTGAGCATTGTCCACCCGCACCAATGACCACAAGCGCCGCCTGACGGAGCAACTGCCGGGCGTTGTGGGCTGAACTCGCTGGTCTCTGGCTCACCCTGCGGCGTCCAAGCCCGCCGGTTCCGGCCGACAGCGGCCACCTCCGACGTGTCGGAGGTGGCCGCTAACGTGATCGGTCAGGTCGCATCTCGGCGATCTGCTTGCGGGAGAGGACTCGACCGTGGTGAACAGCATCGTGCGGGCTGCCTGGGTGCCGGACGACGATCCCGAGCGGGAGTGGGAACTGGCCGCGGACCTTGCGGTGGCGTGGGTACGGCGGGAGTGCGCCGAGCAGGACGCCTCCGGTGTTCTTGTGGTCAACGCCTTCGGCGTGGAGGAGCAGATTCCGTCGTTGCGCACCTTCGCGGCCGAGCACACTGTCACGACCCGGCGCGCTGCGCGGAGCCGTGTGGGCAGTGGCGTCGGTCCCGTCCTGGCCTACGTGCCGGACGAGAAGGCTCTCAACTTTGCTGCGGGACTCGCTCGTGGATCGTCGCTCGCCGTCGTGGAGAGTATTGGCGGCTTTCCGCTCGGCGGCTGGGCCAGTCAGCTGGGTGCGGTTGATCTGACCAGGCCCGATGAGCAGCCGGCAGCGCTCCGTCCCGAGATGGCGAAGGCCATCGAGCGACTGAACCTCTACAAGAACAACGGCTTCGGCGACCGGTTCGGCAAAGAGCAGGCTCACCGCATCCTGCTGAGCCTGCAGAGCGCGGGGGTGCTGGAGCGAGATGTTCTCCTGGGTGCGCTGGCAGCCCGGGGCGCCACCGACCGGGCCGTGCGCAACCTCGGCAAGCTGATCGACGGGCTCACCCACTGAGCAGTCGAAGAAGAGCATGGCAGCTCCCCTCGCTCGCGAGTATCGTCCGGCGCCATGGATGAGACGTTCTGGACTGCGGTCAGTGCGATAGCGGCCCTCGTGGCTGTCGGTCTGACGGTCTGGGCGACGCGGCAGGCAGCCGCCGCAGCTTCGGCGTCCGCAACGGCGGCTCAGGAGATGACGAGGATCGAACGGGACCGCTGGCATCGGGACCTCACGCCCGAACTGCGGTTCATCTTGGACGGTTCCACGGGCTCTCCCAGGGCGCTGCGGATCGAGTTGGTGGGGCCGGTCGGCCTCGATCGTCTTGACCGGATCACCCTGTCAGTGCGGGACGAGGCCGGCATTGACCACGCGGCGCTCGCCGCGGATCCTGATCACCGGCCCCAGGAACTGGCGCGGATGATCTGGGGGCCATATCGCTTCCGGCCGGATGTCAACGGCGTCATGGAGCCGGGCCGGGAAGTCGTGCTCGTTGGTCTGGAGCGCGGTGAGCAACTGATCCGCCTCATGGAGTACACGCCGGCTCCGAGCTGGTTCGAGAGTGACCCATTGGGTTGGCTCACCCGCAACGCAACGCAGCCCGTGCGTCTGCGAGCGGAGTGCCACCGGGACGGACACCGGCCATGGACTGTGGTCGCCGAGCTCCCTTCCCAAGCGAGCGGAGGATGACGGCGACGATCACCAGATCTTCGCCCGGCGACTACTGGCAGTGTCGTTGACCTTGGCGTTCATCGGCGCCACCGGACGATGAGGTCTAACCGGCAACTTGGTGGGACTCGTCGTCCGAACCGTGACCAGGGCGGCTGAAACCTTCTGAACCGACCGCTTCGATGCCTCGGCTCCGCTAGCCTGCTAGGGGTGACGGACGCGACTTTCGGCGCTCTGTGTAGCGCTCGGTACAGCGAGATCGCAGAGGATCTGGCGGTTCTCAGCGAGGCTTTCGGGCTGGGTGAGGTCCGGGAGTGCCGCTTCCTGTCGGACGGCTTGATGAATGGGAACTGGCGGCTGGATACGGCCGAGGGCTCGTTCGCGTTGAAGCGAATCATGGATGTGCCGTTGCCCCTGGCACGTCGGAACCTGGCTGTGCTGTCGGCGCTGGTCGACGATGGCCTGCCGGTGGGTAGGGCGAGGATCTCCTCGGCTGGGGACGCGGTGGTCGAGGTCGCTGGCCGTGGGTACTGCCTGACCCCATGGACAGAGGGGAACCACCAGCCGGGTACGGCACTCTCGATCGAGCAGGCCGGTGACCTCGGAGTTCTCCTCGGTCGGATCCATCGGAGCTTGAACGGTGAGCGACTGGCGGGCCTACTCCCGCCGGGGCCGGAGCAGGTGACCGTCTCGGTGACCACGCCCGCCGAGGCTCACCAGGAGACGGACCGCTTCCTCGCCTTGATCGTGGGGCTGGAGAGCCGGACGGCGTTCGACGCCGAGGCGGCCGTGGCGCTGGCCGAGCGCAAGGTGCTGTTGGAGAGGTACGGGCACGAGCGTCCGGCTGGCGAGGTGGCGGTCGGCCCGATGGGGTGGACGCATGGTGACGTGCAGCATCGGAATGTGTTGTGGCGGGACGGTGCGATCGTCGGGGTGATCGACTGGGACCGGATTCGGGTGCGGCCGTTCGGCGAGGAGGTCGCCCGTACCGCCACGGTGCAGTTTGGCGGTGAGGACGGCTTCCTCGACCTGGACCGGACTTCGGCGTTCGTGGCCGGCTACCGGTCGGTGGTGCCGATCCCGGTGCCAGCGCTGGCGGACGCGGTGGAGCGGCTGTGGTGGAAGCGCATGTCGGACTACTGGCAGTTGGTCTTCCACTACGACCGCGACGATCACTCGTGCGATCACCTGTTCCTGCCCGCTGAGCGGTTCCTGGCGTGGTGGACGGAGCGGCGCGAGGACGTGCAGGAGGCGTTCGCGGCTATGCCGTGAGCACGATGCGCGACAGGACGGCGGCGAGGGCTTCGGCCACCTGCTCCATGTAGCCCGGGGATAGGACCTGCGGCACCTTGAGGACGATCATCTGGCGCAGGGCCTTGTAGTAGTTCGGCAGCTCGTCCCTGCTCGGCGGTTGGTAGGGGCTGTCGGCGAGGTGGGGCCAGTAGCGGGCGGCCAGGTCGAGGCGTTGCAGCAGCGGGGTCTGGGTCCAGTCCTCGTACTGGGAGCGGACGGGGATGCCAGCGGCCCGGCATTTCTCGTGGAGCTCCTTCGGGTCGGGCACGCGGACGTTGATCGTCAGCGGGGTTCCGTACCAGCCGCGGACGGAGAGTTCACCGATCGCGGGCCAGGCGACGGGCGCGTCGTACTCCTCTAGGGCTTCGCGGAGGGTCGCGAGGTTCTGTTCGGCGGCGAGCATCCGGTCGGGCAGGGAGTGCAGTTGCTGGCGGGCGATGGCGGCGGAGAGGGCGGGCATCCGGTACTTGTAGGCGGCTCCGGTGTCGGCGAGCGGCTTCAGTTCGGGGAGGGTTAGTTCGGCGGCGAGCCGGGCGGGGTGATGGCCGAGGGTGAGGGCGCGCTCGTAGACCTCCCGGTCGGAGGTGGTGAGGACGCCGCCTTCGCCGCCGGAGACGGACTTGGACTCCTGGAGGCTGAAGCACCCGGCGGCGCCCCAGGAGCCGACGGCCCGGCCCTGGTAGAGGGCTCCGTGGGCGTGCGAGCAGTCCTCGACGATCGGCAGGTCAGTGACCTCGGCGAGCTGGTCCATGCGGGCGGGGATGCCCCAGGTGTGGGTGGCGAGGACGGCGGAGCACTCGTCGGCGACCCGGGCGACGGCGGTGGCGGCGATGTTCGGGCTGTCCGGCTCGATGTCGCAGAAGACGGGGTAGCTGCCAGCCTGGAAGACCGCAGTGATGGCGGAGATCCAGGTCATCGGGGAGACGGCGACGCCGGCTTCGGGGTTGGCGCCGACCGCGTGGAGCGCGGCGTGCAGGGAGGCGGTGCCGGAGTTGAACGACAGTGCGTGGCGGGTGCCGATGAGGCGGGCGAAGGCCGCTTCGAGGGCGTTGGTGGCCGGGCCGCGGTTGATCTCGGAGAGGTGCCCGTCGTCGAGGAGCTTGAGGGCGGCGTCCTTCTCGGCCTGGCCGTACTTGGGCTCGCGGGGGAACGGGAGGGTGACCTTGGGGTCGTTCATGGCGTCCTTCCAGTCGGGGTGGGGCTGCCTACGGGCGGCGGCGTCCGGCGGAGTGCTCGTTGGGGGTGATTCGGGGGACGGCGGTGAGGTGGCCGTCGTCGAGGTCGTCGAGGTCGGCCTGGATCTGTGCGGCCCGCAGCCGCACCATGTCCTGGTCGTCGAAGGCGACGTGAACGTGCAGGAGCGAGACCGCGATGCGTAGGCGGAACAGGACGAGGGGCAGCAGGCTCTCGGCAGGCAACGGTCCGTCGAAGTAGCCGGTGAGGAGGGCTTCGGTCATCGGCGCGGGTTCGCGCAGGGACCAGCCGGCGAGTTCGGCCAGTGGGTCGCCGCCGCGGGCGCTCTCCAGGTCGACGACTCCGGTGATGTGGTGGCCGTCGGTGAAGAGGTGGCGGCCGACCCAGTCTCCGTGCAGGAGCTTGGGCGTCGTCACCGGGAGGCGGTCGGCTCCGGCTTCAAGGACGAAGCGGGCGCGGTTCAGCAGCCCGGGCAGGTGAAGGCCGCCCAGGCTGGGGGCACGGCGGTCGGGTAGGGCGAGGAACCAGCCCTGGATGGTGGAGTGTTGGCCGACGCCCTGTCCGTCGAGCTGGCCGAAGCTGCTGACCTCGATGGTGTGCAGGCGGCGGAGGACCTCGCTGGCCCGGACGGCGGCGTCCAGGTCCTGCGGCTGCGGCGGCTCCGCTTCGATCGGCCAGCCAGGGCAGCGGGCCTCGACGCACGCCTCTCTGCTGTGCCAGAGGACGCGGGCGGCGGGGATTCCCGCTTCGCGCATCCGGGCGGAGGCCCAGGCGGCGGTTGGGTAGCGCGAGCGGCTGCCCGCTCGGCGGACCTTGATGACCAGCTCGTCGCCGTCGCGGGTGGTGGCGGCGAAGGGAAGGCTGTCGGTTCCGGACCGCATAGGCGTGAAGCGCGCGCCGGTGGCGTCGAAGCCTGCTTCGGTGAGTGCGTCGAGCAGCAGCGGGTGCGGGCGGTTGATCACGGTGTCAGGGGCGGACATCGGGCACCTCCGGCACCGGGACGGGGCGGCGGCTGGTCGCCGATTGGAGGGCGGCGTCCAGCAGGGCGATGGAGCCGAGGTTGCCAACGGCCGGGACGGGTACGGCGCCAGGCTGGTGGAGGGCGTCCACCATGGCGGTGATGCAGCGCTGGTACGCCGGCGGGCCAGTTTCGGCCGACTTGGGGCTGCTGGCCGGGTCAGGTGCCCAGCGGGTGGCGAAGTCCTGGGCCTCCACCCGCCAGTCGCCGTTGGCATCGGTCCGCAGGAGCGGGTCCGCGATATACCCGCCCCGGTAGGTGAATAGGGAGCCGTCGGCGAACCGCATGGTGATCATGGCGATCGCGCTGTGCGGGGTGAGGAAGCCGGTCGGCGTCTCGGTGCAGGTGACCTCGGTCGGCGGTGCGGTGACCAGGGTGCGGACCTGGTCGAAGGCGTGCACCGCGAGGTCGGTGGTGACGGGCAGGTGCTGGCTGCTGCGGAAGCCCGGGCCGGGGAGGGTGACGAGGGTGTCGGCGGCGACGGCGAAGGGCGCCCGGCCACCGAGGTGGACCGTGTCGCGGAAGGCGAGGAAGCCAGGGTCGGTGCCTCGGTTCTGCATGACGGCCAGCAGCAAGCCGCGCTCGCGGGCGAGGTGGACGAGGTCGAGGGCGTCGGGCAGGTTCAGGGCCAGGGGCTTCTCGGTCAGGACGTGGAGGCCGTGGGCGAGGGCTTCGTGGCTGACGCGGTAGTGGTGGTCAGGCGGAGTGAGGTTGACGACGACATCGACCGGGGCCAGCGCGAGCGCCTCGTCGAGCGTCGTGGCGAACTGCGGGCTCAGCTTGTACCGGTTCCCGAGTGCTCGTGCCGCCTGCTGGTCGGGGTCGACGAAGGCAGTCATCTCGATGCGGCCATCCGCGAGCAGGGAGCGGACCCAGCGGCTGGCGATGGCGCCGCAGCCGATCAGCGCGGCCTTCACGATGCCTCCCGCAACGCGTGCTCGCCGAGGCGGCGGCGGAGGCGGTCGAGGGCGCGTTCGGCGAGTTCCTCGGGCGACCCGATGGTGGTGTCGAGGCGGACGACCACGGAGGCGAGCGGGTGGTCGAAGTAGGCGTTGAAGTGCTCGCTGAAGTGGCGGTCGTAGAAGATCGTCGGCATGCCCTTGCGCAGACGGGCCCGGCGGGCGAGCACGTCCGGGTCTGCGGTGAGGACGACCGTCAGGTCGGGCATCGCCACAGCCCTGCTGGTGACGGCGTGCTGGGCCTGGTCGTCGCAGTCGAAGCCGCTCATCCGGCCGACGGCGTGCGCGTGGGCGAGGAGAGTGTCCACAGTGCGGTCGAGGATCACGTCCCGGCCCTCGGCAAGTGCCTGTCGGGCTTGGGCGAGCCGGAGGTCTTCGACGTCGAGGAACTGGGCGATATTGGCGAGTTGGTGGTCCGGGGTGAAGGGTTCGGGGGCCGGCAGCCGGGTGGGGTCGGGGCTGGCGTGAAAGTAGCAGGGGATGACGGCGGGCCGGTTGAGGTGAGGGGTGAGCATGGCGGCGAGCGTGGTCTTGCCGACGCAGCTGACGCCCTCGATGCCGAGGATCACGGTGTCTCCCTGTCCTTGGTGCGGCGGTTGCTCTTGGGGGCGAGTGCCGAGTGCCTGCTGCCGGTGGCGGCCCAGCGGGCGAGGGCGGTCATCGGGCCGATGCTCTTGAGTAGGAGCCCGGCCATCGTCTCCGCGCTCTGCACGGCGGTCTCCCGCATGGTCAGCGAGCGGCCTTCGGCCTTGGCGAGTTGCCGGACCGGTGCGACGGTGGCTGCCCAGAGCGCGACCGTGGCCGCGGCTCGGACCGGTGGGCGTGTGCGCGGTCCGAGCGCGAGGGCCAGGCAGGCGGCCGTCGCGGGCGAGACCAGCAGCCAGGCCATGCCCCGGTAGGCACCGATGGCGAGCGCTGCGGCGTGGTCGAGGCGGCTGCCGTGGCCCTGGGCGTGCCAGCGGGCGGCGCACTGCGGGTAGTCGAGGTAGCTCTGGAACCAGCGCTCGCTCTGGGACAGCAGCTCGGGCAGGTACTCGGCCGCCGGCACGGTGGTGGTGAAGGGGAGGCTGTCGACGGGGATGCCGTCCAGGGTGAGCCGGTAGCCGAAAGCGACATCGTCGAGGACGGTGAAGGTCGGCAGCCCGCCGACCTGCCGGAAGACGTCGGCGCGGACGAGCAGGCCGTGGCCGACAGTCTGGGCAAGGCCTCGCCAGCTCCGGCCCCGGCAGGCGGATTCGGCGTACCCGCGGAGGTTGGGGATCTCGCGGCGGAGAGTCCACAGCGTCTGGGTGCGGGCAGCACCTCGGCACAGGGCCTGTTCCCACCAGGTGTCGGCGGCGCCTTGGGCAGCGAAGCGGGCGGACTGCTGGACGACACGGGGCAGCTCGCCGTCCTCCGCTCGTCGGTGGGCCAGGAACTCGGCGGTGCGTTGCAGCAGCTCCAGGCTGGGGCGGGAGTCCACGTCGTAGACGGCGACGTACTCCTCGGCGGAGTCGGCCGCGAGCTGTTCGACGGCGGCGTTCACCTGCGCCGCCTTCCGCCCGTCGCCCTCGTAGTGGACGTGTCGGACCACCGGCTCACGGAGGCCCGCGATCCCGCTCGCGATGACGTCCGCCGTCGTGGGGAAGGCCGACAGGGCCTCGGCAGCCGTCGCCAGGGTGAGCACACGCTCGCCGGTCTTGGCCAGGGCTTCGGCGAGGGCGGTCAACTCCTCACTGGTCAGCTGCGGGAAGCGCTGCACCGTGAGGTCGTCCGCCGTCGCCCCGGCGAGCCGGCCGACGAGGTGTGCGCGTTCGCGCTCCTCGCGCGCCGTGGACACCAGAGTCAGTGTCGAACCCGGGAAGCCGCGCAGGAGCGGCACGAACCACACCAGGGCGTCGGTGATGTGCTGCTGCTCGCGCAGCACCGGGATGACGACGTGCAGCACCATCGGCTGCACCGAAACGGCCGGGGCGGGCCGGTCGACGTGGGCCAGCGTTTGGCGGACCTGCCGCAGCCCGTTCACGTTGCGCGCGGCCACGGCGGCGGCGAGCCACCAGGACGGCCGCCGCCAGAGCGGCTTCCGGCCGTTCACTCGGCTCCTCGCGAGTCGGCGTAGTCGTGGAACAGTCGGTAGGTGTCCTGGAGCTGGCCTTCCGGGTAGTCGTCCTGCCAGGGCTTGTCGGGGCCGGCGAAGTGCAATAGGGCGGCGGTCTGCTCGTCCTCCAGGAGCTGGGCGAGCGGGCTGTCGGCCTCGGCGTAGTGGATGAACCCGGGCTGGGCGGCCTGCGGCGACATGGCGAAGGTGTTCCAACGCCGCTCCAGCCGGTGCCAGTTGTCGTCGACGGCCCAGTTCAGCGCGTCCTGGTCCCAGAACCGGACCTTGTCCGGGTGCTCGGACAGGAACTGCCTGGACCGGTCGAAGACGCCGAGTCGCTCGCAGCGGTCGAGGTCGATGAGCATGACGCCGCTGTTGAAGTAGTCCCTGCCGTACGGGACGCCGAGTTTCTCCCAGCCGGGCAGCTGGATGCCGCGGCCGATGACCGGGTTCTGTGGGTCGCGCACCGCGCCGACCGGGCGCCCGTCGAGGGACTGCCTCAGCAGCGGACGCAAGTCCCCGAGCACCAGGGTGTCGGCGTCCAGGTAGAGCACCCGGCGCTCGTCGGGGATGACCTCCGGGATGGCCAGGCGCACGTACACCGCGCCGCTCACCCAGTCGGAGACCGGGTAGCGCGGGTCGGTCATGGGCGCCGGCCGCAGCTCGGTCCGCAGGCCCGTGCGGTCGGCGTCCCGCAGGATCGCCTGCCGGTTGGCGTCGCTGATCTGCTGGTCGAGAACGATCAGGCGGAGCTCGTCGACGGCGCCCGGGTGGGCGGCGGCGATCGAGTGCATCAGCGTCCGCAGCGGGCGGGCGTATCCGTCGTCGACCCCGCAGACGAGCGCGGGCAGCGGGTGGGAGGCGGTGTTCACTAGGCACTCCTTCCAGTGGTGGCGGTGGTGGCCTGGCAGGGGAAGTGCTGATCGGCCCAGTCGACGGTCCGGCGCAGGCCGTCGCGCAGGTGGGTGGTGGGCTCCCAGCCGAGGTGGACGCGGGCCGAGGCGATGTCGGGGCAGCGGCGCTTCGGGTCGTCGGCGGGCAGCGGCACGAAGGTGATCGCGGACGAGGAGCCGGCCAGTGCCCGGATCTCTTCGGCGAGCTGGAGCATGGTGATCTCGTGCGGGTTGCCCAGGTTCACCGGTTCGGTGTGCTCCGCCACGGCGGCGGCGAGCAGGCCCTCGACGGTGTCGGCCACGAAGCACAGGGAGCGGGTCTGGCTGCCGTCGCCGGCCACGGTGAGCGGCTCGCCCGCCAGCGCCTGCTGGATGAACGCGGGCACCGCGCGGCCGTCGTCGGCGCGCATCCTCGGCCCGTAAGTGTTGAAGATCCGAACGATCCGGGTGCGGGTGCTGCCGGAGCGCTGGAAGCACGAGGTCAGGGCCTCGGCGTACCGCTTGGCCTCGTCGTACACACTCCGAGGGCCGACCGGGTTCACGTTGCCCCAGTACCGCTCCGGCTGCGGGTGCACGAGTGGGTCGCCGTACACCTCGGAGGTCGAGGCGAGCAGGAACCGGGCCCGCTTGGCCTCGGCCAGCTCCAGGGCGTTGAGGGTGCCCATCGCGCCGGCCTTCAGGGTGGCCAGCGGGTGGCGGGCGTAGTCGAGCGGCGACGCGGGCGAGGCCAGGTGAAAGACGAAGTCCACCGGCCCGGCCACGGCGAACGGCCTGCTCACGTCGTCGGTCTGGAAGCTGAACCGCCCGGCCGAGCGCAGGCCCGACAGGTTGTCGAGGCGGCCGGTCAGCAGGTTGTCGACGCCGACCACCTCGGCACCCAGGTTGAGCAGGCGCTCGCACAGGTGCGAGCCGATGAACCCGGCGGCCCCGGTGACGACGGCGGTGCGGCGGGCGAAGGCGCTGGCCACTGCCGTGGGCGGCGGTAGTTCTTGCGGGTAGGACACGGTGCTTCTCCTCCAACTCGCTGGTGGGTGGCGGGCTGAGCACGGAGCCGTGGCTCCTCAGGCGGTCGGCTCCCGATCCGGGACGGCGCGTGCTGGCGGTGCCGCGTACTGGTGCTCGGCGCCGAGCTGGTGCTGGGCGACGGTCCCGAGCAGCACCAGCGCCGCGACGTGACCGAGCCCCCACAGCACCGTGAACCGGACT
Source organism: Kitasatospora sp. NPDC057595 (assembly GCF_042800875.1). NCBI lineage: Bacteria > Bacillati > Actinomycetota > Actinomycetes > Kitasatosporales > Streptomycetaceae > Kitasatospora > Kitasatospora sp. NPDC057595. The sequence goes on from NZ_JBHVGL010000017.1 coordinate 174,315, forward strand.
CCCAGCGGGTCGCGGTGCGCGCCGCGGTGGCGGCCTCGCTGTGCGCTCGCGGCTCTGTCCATGGGCCCTTCCCTCCGCTCTCCTCGGACGACGGCCGGTCCAGCGTCACGGCGAGGCGGAGCGTCGCGGAACGTTTCCAGGGGGTTTCTCTCCGAGAGCACCCTGGCTGCGGCGGGTAGCAGTACGCTCACCAACAGGGCCTCAAAAGCCGGGGGTTGAGATGGTCGAAGGCACGCTGGCGGTCCACCCGCTCACCTACCTGCTGCAGTCGCACAGGTGGGGAAAGAACCAGTTCGCGGGCATGATGCGCGACCGCGGTGCCGCGCTGAAGATCCACCTGGCGACCAACCGGACCCTGGTCTGGAAGTGGGAGCAGGGCCAGGAACCCGAGCCGGACGCCCAGTACGTTCTGGCCGATCTCCTGGGCGTCAATCCCCGTACTCTGGTTGCCAATCCGTGGCCGGGATGGCTTCCTGTCTGGGAGGTGACCGGCGTCACGGCGCCGTGGACGAAGGCCGGTACCGTGGACGTACTGGTGGAACTGGTCAGGAGTGGTCGTATGGATCGGCGGGGCTTTCTCACCATCACCGGGGCCGCCATGGCCACCGTCGCCGCGAGCTGGGCCTCGGCCTCGCCCGCCTTCGCCTCCGCCCTGAACGGCGACCAGGTGACCGACTCCATGGTCGACACCCTCGAAGCCCGCGTCGCCACCCTCCAGACCCTGGACGCCCAGATGGGCGGCGCCCGCCTCATCGAACAGGCCCGCGGCGACCTGGCGATCATCACCACCCTGCTCAAGCAGGGCCGCCACACCGAAGCCGTCGAGGCCCGCCTGTACGGACTGGCCGCCCAGGTCAACTACATCGCCGGCTGGATGGCCTACGACAGCGGCCTGCGCTCAGCCGGCCAGCAGTACTACCTCGGCGCCCTGCGCGCCGCCAAGACCGTCGGGAACGACGCCCTCGGCGCCTTCCTGCTCGCCGAGATGGGCGTCCACCTCTCCGACGCCGGCAACCCCGCCGAGCGCGTCGCCCAGGTCGAGACCGCGCTCGCCAACACCCCCTCGACGATGCAGCCCGGCGTCCGCAGCTACCTCGAACTCCACCACGCCGAGAGCCTCTCCCGCGACGGCCGGCACCAGAAGGCCGGCTCCGCCCTCAACCGCGCCCACGACCTCTGGTCCAGGAACGGCGGCGACCAGCTCCCGACCTGGCTCTCCTGGTACGGCGACGCCCAGCTCAGCTCCACCGAGGGCAAAATCATGCTCCGCGCCGGCCAGGTCGAGCGCGCCACCAGCGCCCTCGCCTCCTCCATCGACCACGCCGTCCCCCGCGACCAGGCCGTCCGATCCGGCCGCCTCGCCACCGCCCGCCTCGCCGGCAAGGACCTCGACGGCGCCCTCGACGCCGCCAACCGCGGCCTCGGCCTCCTCGAAACCAAGGTCCACTCCGTCCGCGCCGTCAACCGCCTCACCAAGTTCGACAGATACCTCAAGCCGCACGCCGCCGAGTCCGCAGTCGCCGAGTTCCGCGAGCGCCTGCGCGCGCTGCCGGCCATGGCAGCCTGACCGTTGCCAGATCGGTGACGTCGGGGCCGCGCTACTGGGCTGCCGCCAGGCTGCCCAGGTGCAGGCCAGCTGCCCTGGTAGCGCGCAGGGCGTCCCTGGCGCGGGCCGCTCCGCCGCGGGTGGCCGCCTCACCTTCGCCGACGGCGACCGTGCGCGTGCCGAGGCCCACGCAGGGGCGGCAGATGCCCGCCTGGGGCACCGGGTCGTGGCACTTGGCGCACTCGGCGTACCGTGCCGCTGCGGGCCGCATGGCGGGCTGGACGGGCGGCATCTTGCGCTCCAGGCGGTAGCGGAGCACCGCGACCGCCGAGTGCACCGGGGCGGGCAGGCCCGGCAGCAAGGCCTGGGCGAGGTCGGCCTGGGTCGCGCCGCGTTCCAGCCACCGTGCGACGAGGGGTGCGAGGTCCTCGGCTTCGGCCTGGCCGAGCCGCAGGCGCGGCTCGGGGCGGATCACCCGGAACAGCGTGGCGACCGCCTCGCGGACCTGCTCGTCCGGCACCGCCACGGGATGCTCGCCGGTCTCCTCCTCGGAGTCTTCCGCCCGCCCTCCCGCCCTCGCCTGCGGCTCGTCGGCGAGGACCGGCTCGCCGGCCTGCTCGGCGGGGAGGGAGGGTTCTTTCACCAGGTCCTTTACAAGGGCGTCAGCACCGCCGGTGGTCGCTTCACCGGAGACCGGACGGGTGGCACCCGGCAGCACCGTGAGCTGCGGGGTGTCGTAGACGTGGGTCTCGGTGATGATCGTGCCGTCGGCCATGCGGATCTTCTCGACCCGGTAGAAGCCCGCCTCGGCCAGCTCCTTCAGGGCCTTGCGGATGGCGCCGCGTCCCTGGGGACTGGTGTCGGCCATGTGCCGACCGTCCTCGCGCCAGCCGTCGGGGCGGGAGAGAAGGTCCGCGAGCAGGCCGCGGGCGGTGTAGGAGAGCCGTCGGTACTGCAGGACGGCGTTGGGTAGCACGGTGAAGTTGCGCACGTGGGCGCTACGATGGACTCGCATCGGGAGTTACAGCTCCTGGTGCCGGACCCCGGGGTGTTGCGAGCACCGCCGGGGTCGCCTATTTTCGGTTGGACTACGGAACGTAGCACACGTACGGCCGGAAGATCCAAGGATCGCGAGCGATCACGATCACACCCTGCAGCCAATGACGGCAGGGGAGTTGGTGCGTCGAGCCGGGCTTGCTTCCGCAGGAGGCCGCCACCGGTTGGTGGCGGCCTCGATGCCGGTCAGGCCAGGTTCCACACCGTGTCGGCGAGCAGCCCGTCTGGGCCGAGGCCGCGGCGCATCCGCTCGAACGACCCCCACCCCCGATCGTCGCGGCCAGTGCCGCGAGGGTCCCCGGATTGAACACCTAGCCGTCACTACTGCCAGTGATCGGGATCTGTCTTCAGCGCCCAAGGGCGCGCGGTGCCGTCCGGACAGCCGGTTGCATCGCCCAGCGGTGCCCGGGGTGCCGGAATCGGGTCAGCCGGTGGTGCCGAGCGCGTCCCGGTAGGCCTTGTGCCAGCCCGCCACCGTGTCGGTCTCGGGTGCGATCAGGACGTGGTGGCGCAGCATGCCTCCGAAGAGCGTTCCGAGTGCGGTCGGGCGCAGGTCTGTGGCCGGGTCGACGCCGAGCCGCTCGGCCGCGACGGTGATGATGCGTTCGGTGAAGCCGTCGATCACGACCAAGGCGTAGTTGTGCACGGACCTCTGAGCGTCGATCAGTGCCCGGCGCAGTCGGCGGCGGCGCTCGGTGTGATCGACGGGCTCCTCCAGCCGCCCGTCGGTGACGGTCAGCGCGTGGTCGAGCGCGCCCCACAGTGGGAGTTCGGCGGGGGCGGCGGCGAAGGCGTCGAGGATGGCCTGGCCGAAGTCCCAGCCGAACAGCAGGGCTTCCTTGGTCGGGTAGTAGCGGAAGAACGTGCGTTGGGCGATGTCGACGCGGCGGCAGATCTGGTCCACGGTGGTGCGTTCGAAGCCCTGCTCCTCGAACAGGTCGAGCGCCGTGGAGCGGATGCTGTCGCGGGTGCGCGCCTTCTTGCGATCGCGGAAGCGCTGCTCCCCCGCGGTGTCCGTCCCCTGCATCGTGCGTCCGTTTCCTCTCGGCGAGGTGAGTGCGGATGGGGCCGCCGAGGGGGCGGCTGCCGGTACCGAACCACGCCCGAGCGGGGCCGTTCAAGGCGGGTGTCGAATCTTCCGGGTCTCGTCATCTGAACTTTACACAACTGCCTTTTGGCAGTTGTGACACCTCCGGAATGGTGTGGGGCATCAGCGGCCGGGCTTCCCGGACCGTCCCCCACACTCCCGAACCGAGGAACCATGAAGCGGCACTACCTCCTGGCATCGGCGGCTCTCGCGTCCGCGCTCGCCCTCACCGCCTGCTCCGCGTCCGACGGCGCGGTCTCCGGCACCGGTGCAGGCACCGCCGGCGCGGCGGGCGACGGGCCGGCCGTGGACGGGGGCACGCTCAAGATCGGCCTGGACCGGCCGTTCGCCAAGCTCGACCCGGCCGACGCCACCCTGACCTCGATGCCGATGATGATCCTGGCCAACGCGCTCTACGACCCGCTGATGGTCAACGGTGACAACGGCGCCGTCCAGCCCTACCTCGCCAAGTCCTTCACCTCCGACGCGGCCGCCGCGGTCTGGACCCTCGACCTGCACGAGGGTGTGAAGTTCAGCGACGGCAAGCCGCTGGACGCCCAGGCCGTCGCCGACCACGTCGCGCGGCTCGCCAAGCCGGAGAACAAGTGCGCCTGTGCCACCGACGTGGCCGCCATCGGCGCCACCACCGTCACCGGACCGACCACCGTCACCTTCACCCTCAAGGCTCCCGACGCCGCCTTCCCGAACATGTTCACCCGCTCCCTCGGCTACGTCTCCGAGGCGCCCGCCGCGCCCGACACACCGGCCGTCGGCTCCGGCCCTTACACGATCGAGAGCGTGCAGCCGGGCGTCTCCGTCACCCTCGTGCGCAACCCCTCCTACTGGGGCGCCAAGGGCCACGCCGACAAGCTCGTCTACAAGGTGCTGCCGGACACCGACAGCCGCTACCAGTCGCTGCGCTCCGGCGACGCCGACCTGATCTGGACCGAGACGCCCAGCCAGCTCAAGCAGGCCGCCGGCGACGGTCTGCGCACCGCCACCGGGCCCGGCGGCACCAGCACCGTCGTCTTCAACACCAAGTCGGCGCCCTTCGACGACGTGCGGGTCCGCCGGGCGGTGCAGTACGCGATCGACCGCGAGGCCCTGGAGAAGGTCGTCTACCTCGACCAGGGCAAGGTCTCGGACGGCCCGATCGGCTCCCGCTCCCCGTACCGCACCGCCGCCACGTACCCGGCCCACGACGTGGCCAAGTCCCGTGCCCTGCTCGCCGAGGCGGGTCACCCCGACCTCTCCTTCGAGTACCTGGTCGACGGCCGCCCCGAGGGCCAGCAGCGGGCCACCGTGCTCCAGCAGATGCTCGCCGAAGCCGGAATCAAGATGACCATCAAGCCGCTCGACCCGGCGGGCCTGGGCACCGCGCTGTTCCAGCGCAAGTTCCAGGTGATGGACTTCCTCACCAGCATGTTCGGCGACACCGACACCGCGCTCAGCAGCCTCTACCTTCCCAACTCTCCGTACAACTTCATGAGTTGGTCCGACCAGGAGGCCTCGCAGGCGATCGCCGAGGGCCGCGCGTCGACCGACGCCGCCAAGCGGTCGGCCGCCTACCAGCGGGCGGCCCAGCGGGTCGTCGGCGAGGTGCCGATGGCCTTCCTCACCGAGAACACGGGCGGCTTCCTCGCCTCCGCCAAGGTCGCCGGACTGCCCGACCTGTCCAAGCGCACCATCCTCAACGTGTCCCCCGCCGCGCTGTGGGTGAAGAAGTAGCACCTCGGACCCTGTGCATCGCCGGCTGCGCTGCCGGCGATGCACAGGAGACCGTCGCACGGCCCTCCCGCCCCGAAGTCCTCCGAGGCGGACGCCCCCGTCGTGCTGCGGGCCACCGGCCCGGCCGGCGGAGTCGTGGGCCGGGGGCCTATGCCGGAGCCGTTCAGCGCCGACAGGCCCCGGCCGTGTGGGCCGGGGCCTGTCGGGTGGTCGGGGCGGTACGCGGCCCTGGGGTCGTAGAACTTCTCAAGGGCGCACCAGCTCTCCGCTCGGCTACGGGGCGAAGGGGCCCGGGGCGGTGAAGGCGTGGGCGGCGAAGCGCTGGGCGATGTGGTGGTGGGTGGCGGCGTCCGGGTGGAGCTGGTCGGGCAGCGGGAGGGCGGTGGCGTCGGCCTCGCCGTAGAGGGTGCGGCCGTCGAGGTAGTGGAGGTTCGGGTCGGCGGCGGCGCGCTGTTCGACGATGCGGGCCAGTTCGTCGCGGATGACGCCCAGTGTCAGCTTGCCGCTCGCGCGCTCGGCCGGGTCGCCCGTCGCGCGGAAGCGGATCTGTCCGGCTGCGAGGGCGGTGAGGTCGAGGGTGCAGGGGCCGGGTGTGTCCTCGACGGCGGGGCACAGGATGGGCGAGACGACCAGCAGCGGGGTGTCGGGATGTCCCTCGCGGATGGTGTCGAGGAAGCCGTGGACGGCGGAGGTGAAGCCGCGCAGGCGCATCAGGTCCTGGTTGACCACGTTGATGCCGATCTTGACGCTGATCAGGTCGGCGGGGACGTCCCGAACGGTGCGGGCGGTGAAGGGGTCGAGCAGGGCGCTGCCGCCCAGGCCGAGGTTGATCAGCTCGACGTCGCCGGCGGCGGCGGCGAGGGCGGCCCAGGTGGTGGTGGGGCTCGCGGCGTCGGAGCCGTGGCTGATGGAACTGCCGTGGTGCAGCCAGACCTTGCGGCCCCGGTCCGGCGCGGGCTCGACGGGGGCGTCGGTCCGCAGGGCGACGAGTTCGGTGGTCTCGTTGTAGGGCAGCCAGATCTCGACGTCCTTGAGCCGGTCGGGCAGGCCGTCGAAGCGGAGGGTGCCGGTGGGGCCGGGGCGGTGCTCGGCGGTCCTGGTGGCGATGTCGATGGTCAGCGTGTCGCCGCCGGTCACGCTCGCCTGGTCGGCGAGCCGGCCGTCGACGAGCAGGTCGTAGACACCGTCGGGCCGCGCGGGGAAGCCCGCGTAGACGGTCTTGGTGGGGACGGTGTCCAGTTCGAGGGCGGTGGCCCGGGTGCGGAAGGCCAGCCGCACGCCGGAGGGCTGGGACTCGACCCTGGCCAGCTGCGGGTCCGCGCACTGGGCGCGGGCCCGGGCGGGCAGCCGGTGCGGCAGCAGGCCGCGCTCGGTCCACTCCAGGTCGAGGGCCCCGCGCAGCAGGTCGGCGGTGATGGGCGTGGTGATCCAGGTGCGCGGATCGTGCTGGTGGTCCATGGTGTCGGCCTGCCCGTCGGGGTTGTCGTGAGTGGCGATTCATTCGATGGGGGTGCCGGGGACGGGGCCCTTCACCAGGCGGCTGTGCAGGTATCGCAGGGGCTCCGACCAGGCATCTAGATGTCTAGACGTCGCAGATGCTATCCCTCGTCGGGCGACCCTTGGATGAACGACGGGGGAACTTCACGGATCGTGCACCGGGAGCTGGCCGCCGGCGCCGGATCCGTAGGATTCGCCACGTGCCGACACCACGAAGCAGCGGTCCGCTGTACCTCCAGTTCGCCGATGAGATCCAGGAGCGCATCGACACCGGCCAGTACCCGCCGGGCTTCCGGCTGCCGAGCGAACCGGAGCTGGCCGCGCACTTCGACGCCAATCGACTGACGGTCCGCCAGGCGATCGCGGAGCTCGAACGTGCGGGCGCGATCGAGATCCGGCGCGGGGTCGGCACCTTCGTGCGCCGACCGGTCGTGCGGGCCACGATCGACGTCAACCCGAACAGCGCCCGTCTCGACGTCGACGGCCGGAGCACGCCCCTGCCCGTGCACGATCTGCAGGGCACGGAGGAGCGGACCGTGGAGGTGACGGTCGGCTCGGACCTGGCGCCCGACCGGCACGCGGCCGAGCACCTGCGGCTGCCCGCCAGCGCGCTGACCCGCCTCGATACCCTGATCACGGCCTCCGGCCGGCCCTGGGCCGTGAGCAGCTACTGGGTGGCCACGCGACTGCTGCCTGCGGGCTTCGCGGAATCGACGGAGTCCCGCAATACGACGGTGGCGGTGGCCGAGGCGATCGGCATCGAACTCGTCTACGACTGGCGGTCGTTCAGCGCGATCGCCGCCGACATCGCCGACGCGCGGCGGCTCGGCATCGGGGCGGGCAGCCCGCTGCTCGTGCGCGAGGGGGTCAACTGCGCGCCGGACGGACAGCCCGCGCTCTACGTGCGCCGGCGGATCTACGGCGAGAACGCCAGCTACGTGCTGCGCTACCGCACGTGGCCCCGGGAGGGCGAGGATCCGGACGGCGCGGACGCGGGAGACTGAGGCGCTCGCTCGATCGGCTCCCCTTGGCGCCCCTCAGCAGGGCCTCGGTCGGCGCGGCCTGACGGAGGGCGGCCAGGCGCCGATTGAACGGGTCGACGACGTTCAAGCGGCACCTGCCCTCGTGTAGTGTGCGCTATTCCGGCGTCGGCCGCGCCGGCTGGGCCAGGGCGGCCCGCCGTGCGCGTCAGCCGACGCCGGCGGCCCGCAGCGCGGTTTCGACGGCCGCGGCGGTGTGCTGCTGGCCGACCGCGTTCGGGTGGAACGGCGCGAAGGCGCCGGCCGGGACGAGCGGCTCGACCCAGCGCGTGGACGCGCTCTGGCAGGCGTCGTGCCCGATGCTCGGGGTGTAGGTGTCGACGTAGGTGGCGCCGTTGCTCTCGGCGGCCCCCCGCAGCATGGAGTTGAGGGCCCGTTCGACGTTGTCGAGGTAGGCCGTGTCCTTGGTGGTGAGGGTCAGCCGCGGCCAGCAGTTACCGCTCTGCGGCAGGACGTTCGGGTAGCCGACGACGAAGACTTTGGCCTGGGGTGCGAGCCGGTGGATCTGCTGGATGGCGCCGGCGATGTTCACCTCGTCGGCGGCGATGGCGTCGGTGAAGGTCGATTTGTAGTAGTCCGCGCACGGGGAGCCGATGTCGAAGATGTTCAGCGCGTCGATGGCCTCGCAGCCGCGGACGGCGGTGCTGAAGGTGTTGTTGTCGTTGCCCCCTATGCCCAGGGTGACCACCGACGTGGAAAGGGTCAGGGCATCGAACTGCGGCGGCGAGTCCGCCGACTGAGCGGACGCCATGTCACTGATCTCCGCGCCGGAGCAGCTGGCGTCGACGAGTTGCAGCCCGAGGCTCCGGGTCACGACGTGCGGGTAGTTGTCGGTGTCCTGATTGCAGGCGGACGGCGTGCCGGGAACACGTTCGGTCAGAGTGCCGGCCGCTGTATAGGAATCGCCCAGGGCGACGTAGGTGCCTTCGGCTGCGGCGGCCGCCCGGGCCGGGGCGGCCTGGGCCAAGCTCGCGGTGAGCGTGAACGCGAGGCAGGCCGCGGCTGCGACGCCGGCGGTCTTCGTGGGGGTCATCGGGTTCTCTTCCCGTTTTCGTGACGACTGGTCAGCAAGCGAGCGGGCACCGTGGAACGAGCGATGCCCTTCGCCAAGTGGCCGTACGGGCCCCGCCGGAGCTCTCCGGCCTGGCATCTAGATGTCTAGATGCCGCAGATGCTATCCCTCACCGAGCCGCACCCGGCTGAACAGCAGAAGAACTTCACGGACGCGGCAGCTCCCTCCGCTGCAGGGCAAAAGGTCAGTCCGATAGGGAACTTGGGGGGATGCAATCTTCAGAGGCCTCGCGGCCGCCGGCGTCATGGCGGTCGCCGCCGTCGCGCCGACCTTGATCAGGTTCACCGACCAACGCCGCCAGCGGGTCGCGCCGGGCACCGGGCGGCCAGGCAAGGCAGCAGGCTGTCCGACATCGGACAGTCACGGGCTCCTCTCGCCCACGACGTCAGGCTGGCGGTGCATGCTTCGCGATCGCCGAGGAAGACATCAAACCGTCACCCTGGCCTGGTGGTTGCCGGGCCAGGGTGACACAGACGATCAGTCCTTGCCGCGAGCGACGATGTCTCCGGGCTCGGGAGCGATGATGTACATGAGGCTCTCGTACTCGGCGCGGTCCTCCTTGGTCATGGCTGAGCCGGGGTCGCGGATCAGGCTGCCGTCGGGGAGGTGGCCGTAGTACTTGGTGAGCAGGGCGTCGAGGGCGCGGGGAGCGTCGGCTTCCTGCTCGCGTTCGAGTTCGAGCTCACGCTTCATCTGTGCGAGGACGGCGTTGACCTCCTCCCGGGTGCAGCTGCGCGCGAGGGCCTGTTCCTCCTTGGTGAAGGGGCGTCCGTCGTGGTGGGTCCAGGTCTTGGTGTCGAGGTATGCAGGGATGTTGGCGTCGAGCAGCAGGGTGACGGCCTCCGGCCGTATACCAACCTTGATGCGGCGGCTGAGACGCTGGTACTCGGCGCGGTCCTGGTCGGTCATGGCGGCGGCGATGTCCTCGTCGGTGGCGCCGCTGGGGAGCTTGATCGCGTACCGGTACTTGAGGACACGGAGGTTGTGTTCCGGGTCACCGAGGCCGTGATCGAGCCCGATCTTGTAACAGGCGAAGAGGGTCACGAGCTCCTCGTCGGTGGCGTCGTCAGCGAGCGCCTGTTCGGCGTCGGTGAAGGGGCGCCCGTCATGGTGGGACCAGGTGCTGGTGTCGGGGCGGGTGATGAAGTCAGCGTCGTTGAGCAGCTTGATGACGTCGGTGCGGCAGGTGTGGTCGGTCATGGGGATCCTTGGGGAGTGGATGCGGGTTGCCGTGGCAGGGGGTGTTGTGCGGTGGTGCGGCCGGCTTCCGTTCGGCGCGGCACGCCGGGCGAACGGCTCTGGGGATTCAGCGCCTTCGGTGCTGCGGGCCGGGTCCGGACCGGTGTGGTGCCGCCGGTCGGGCCGCGCTGGACGCGGTCGTGGTGAGCCTGGTGGTGCGGAGGCGGGCGGCGTCGGCGGCGCGGTTGGGTTTGGGGTTGCGGCTGGTGTGCTGGATGCGGCCGAGGAGGACCTTGGCGGGCTGGCGGGCCGTGGAGAGTTCGCGGCGGGCGGCTGCCTCGGTGAGGAGTTGGCGGGGCTGGTGGCCGCCGGCTTCGGCGTCGGCGAGGACGGTGGCGAGGGCGGGCCAGGTGGGGTCGGCGAGGATGCGTGCGGCGTAGTCGGGGACGGCGGCGCGCAGGTCGTGGGCGAGGTCGTTGATCGTCTCCTGGGCGGGCTGGCGGTGGGCGAGGGCGGCGAGGTGTTCGGCGGCGGCCCGGTCGTAGGCGGCCTGGAGGTGCTGGACGGCGAGCTGGGCGGCCTGGGCCTGCTGGTGGTGGCCTCGGGCCTGGTGCCAGCGGCCGGCGAGGACCGCCGCCCAGACGAGGGCGGCAATCAGTGCGGCGAGGGTGCTGCCGCCGGGTCCGTCGGCGGCGTGAAGGATGTCGCGGGCGGCCCGTCGCAGGTCGGCGGCGGCCTGGTGGTCGGCGCGCACCTGGGAACGTTGGGCACGGGCGTACACGCGGGTGGCGGCTCGTAGTTCGGCGCGCAGCTCGTGGGGTGCGGCCTGGGTGGTGGCGTTGATGATGTCGCCGAGGGCGGTGATCTGGGCCTGCACGAGGGCGTCGGCCCCGGTGTCTCCGTCGGCTTCGGCGAGGTGGAGGGTGTCTAGGGTGTCGGTGGTGCGTTGCCAGCTGGTGCTGTGGCGGTAGCGGCGGGCGGTGGGGTGTTCCTCCGGGGTGCTGGTGGAGAGGAGTGCTTGGAGCTTGGGCAGGGAGAGGTCGGGGGCGATCTTGCTGCCGGAGAGGTAGTTGGGTGTGCCGTCGGCCTTGAGGTCGCCGGGCCGGGCGACGGAGTAACCCCGCAGGTCGCCGGAGGGCAGTCGGCGGATGTTGACCTCGACGCCGTCGGCCTGGAGGTAGGCGAGGAACTCCTCGATGTCGGCGGCGTGGGGGATGGCGTCGCGGATGCGGTCTTCGAGCCAGGCGCGGCTGGTCTGGTTCCAGCCGAGGCGCTTGGCCTTGTGCATCTCGGCCTGGGTGGGGCGTTTGGCGGCGGTGCCGTCGCCGGGCTTGAGGCGGCGCAGGCCGTAGTCCTTCTCGATCTGGCGGCAGGCGTCGGCGGCGCGTCGCCCGCTGCTGTGGAGTTTGGGGCGGCGGCCGTCCTCGCGGACGGTGGTGGCGACGATGTGGATGTGCTCGTCGGCGTGGCGGACGGCGATCCAGCGGCAGGCGAGGTCGTCGCCGTCGGGGGCGATGCCGGCGGTCCGCACGATGCGGTGGGCGATGTCGGCCCACTCGGTGTCGGAGAGGTAGCGGTCCTCGGGGGCGGCGCGGACGGGGCAGTGCCAGACGTGGTTGGTGAGCTTGAGGCCGACTTCGCTGTTGCGCAGGTGGACGGGCTCGTCGAGGTGGCGGGCGAGCTGGGTGAGGGTCGCCTGCTCGTCGCGGCCGGGGTCGGGCATGGCGAGCATCGCGAAGCCGGCGACGATGTGCGGGTCGTGGTGTTCGTCGTGGCGCCCGGGGCCGTAGAGGTAGGCGAGCAGGCCTCGGGTGTTGGAGCCGGGGTCCTTGATGGCGGCTATCACGGGTGGGGCGGGGGCTCCTGGGTGGTGGACGGGCGGAATGCGTGGGCGATCTCGGTCTGGAGGCGGAGCAGTTGGTCGATGGTCCGGGGGCTGTGGTCCGGCCGGTCGTAGCCGCCGTTGTCGGCGCGGGCGATCTGGTTGAGGTTGTTGCCCAGTCGGTCGTGCCTGCGCAGGAAGACCGAGCGGAAGTGGTGGGTGGCCCGCCGTTCCTCGGCGAGGGGGAGGTCGATGAAGAACCGGCCGTCGATGAATGCCATGACGACGTCGGCAGCGAAGCCGGACATGCCGTTGTAGCCGTGGGCGAGGGCAGCTGCTTGCAGCCTGGCGTGCTCGTCGGGCTTGAACCGCAGCGGTCCGATGCGTTCCTCGCGCTTGACGCCCTCGAACCGGCGGTTGCGCGGCTCGGCTCCGCCGACCTCGGTGGCGCTGTCGTGGCGGCGGCGGTTGGCGAGGATCGCCGTCTGCACGGTGTGGAGTTCGTCCGGTTCGGGGCCGCCCTCGGCCTCGAACCCCTGGCCCGGCGCGCCCTCGCGCCGGACCTGCTCCGCCACCCCTGGGGCGGAGCCTCCCCGTGTCCGGCCGCGAGTCGGACTCGGGGTACTACTGGCTCCGCCAGGGGCATCCGGGCCGAACGCCCGCCGCAGGTCACGGGCGAACGTAGGCGAGTCGAGAAGCGCTTCCAGACCAGTATCGGGGTGGTCGGCGTGCTCGGGGTCGTGCTGGCGGTTCGTCAGGGAGAACTCCTTGGGGCGGACGGGAGCAGGGGACCGGACCGGACGGAGACCGGACCGCAGGGCGGCAAGCCCGGCTCCTCGGTACGCAGATCAGACGTCGGCGGGGCCGTGGTCGTCCGGTTCGTCCGGGCGGACCATCTTCATGACCGTGGTGAGGCGCTCGTCGGAGAGCGTGAGGCCCTGGGCGCGGACCGCGTCCCGGACGACGGACCGGCTCAGCCTCCCCTTGTCCGTCCACGCCTGGACGGCGATATCGGCCAGTTCGTCGAGGGAGGCGCCCGGCGGACGGCCGGCGGGCTTGGACTCCTCGGGGTGAGCGGTATTTCCGCTCGGCCTCTGGCCTGAGGCTTTCCCGTCCGTACTGTCGCCGGTCCGGGCCGTACGGTCCAGGTCCGTCCGCAGAAGGCACTCACCGTCGGTGGGGCGGTCCGGGTGGAACTGTTCGTCCGGGTCCGGTCCCGGGTGACCGCCTCCGTCCGGTCCGGTCTGCCGGACCGCCGTGGTCTGGTCCGGTCCGGCGGGCCCGTCCACGGTCCGGTGGTCCGGTCCGGTTTGCCGGACTGTCATCATCTGGTCTGGTCCGGCGGACCGCCAGGTGTCCGCAGACCGTCCGTACCCAGGCACGGGGACCACTGCCCCGCCGTCCGTCCGGACCGTGGGTCGGACGTGGCGGATTGTGTGGATACCGAGGTGGACAGCTCCGGCGAGGGCGAGCGGGGAGATGGCGGACAGGACGGCGACGGGGGAGTCACCCAGATGCAGGCCGCTGGTGAGGGGCAGGGCCTGCTGGTTGAGGCGGACGGCGTGGAGGGTGTTGGCCCAGATGCTGGCCGCAGTGGAGAGGCCGAACAGCAGCCATACGTAGGAGCGGGCGGTCAGCGGGGCCGTACGCAGGAGCAGGAGGGCGCGGACGCTGTAGGCGACGAACCCGTCGATGATGAGGGGGAACAGGTAGGCGAGCTGGTCGCGGATGTGGATGGCGAGGGCCATCTGGCGCAAGGCGTCGTAGGAGAGGGCGAAGCCGGTCGCGGCGAGCAGGCCGATCGCGGAGTAGTCCCAGGCGGTCACATGGCTGGTGCGGGCCGTGCGGTCCGTGGCGGCGTCGGACATACGGGTGGTGGTCCTCCGTAGGGTGGTCGGGGTGTTGGAGGTGGTGGGCCGTCGCATCCGTCTTCGGGCGTCCACGGCCCTTGCTCGGCTTGGCCTGTGGCACCGCTGGAACCGTCCCGCCCGCCGTCCTGGGCGGCGCGCCCGGAGCATGGCGGCGGGTCGGCCGTGGGACGGCTGGTGGGGTGTGGTGTCCCCGTGGCGGCGTGTGGGTCTTGGGATGCGACGGCGGGGACGGCATCTACCGTTTCGGGCGGAAGTGTCAGGAGCCGGCGGTCGTTCCGGTGGGACGCGGGTGGACCTTGGGGCAGTAGCGGCGCCAGGAGTCGACGAACTTGTTGAAGGTGTAGCCCTTGCGCTGGGTGCCGTCGGGCAGGCGGATGTTGGCCGAGGAGATCTGATAGTCCTTCAGCAGCCCGGCCAACGCGCGGGCGGTGAGGCCGCCGCGCCCGTGCTCGGCCCACGGCGCCTCGGGGTCGTCGTTCAGCGCCGCGAGGACGGCCGTGGTGGGCAGGGTGTCCGGATCGCCGTGAGCGAAGAAGATCCTGCGGATGTCGGCCAAGATCCTCGCCCCGCCGCAGTTCTCCTCCTCGATCTCCTCCTCGGCCGCGACCATGCGGACGCACGCCCGGCGGGCCCGGCCCGGCCACGAGCCTCCGGCGAGGTCGGCGACCGCGACCAGGGGCTCCCAGGTATCGGCGGCCCGGTCCTCGACGGGCATGTCCGGCTCCATCACCTGGGCCTGCTCGGCGACCTCGGAGGCCCAGAGCGCGAGCTTGGCGCGGGTCTCCCGCAACAGGACACCGTCACGGCGGTCCCGCAGCGGCGCGACGACCTCGCCGTCGGCGCGCCGACGCATGCGGATCGCGATCGACCGGTCCATGATCGTGTCCGGCAGGTCGCCGATGCCGGCGAGGGCAGCCATGGCGAAGGTGTCGAATCTCCCGGGCCTGGTGGTCGTTGCCGACGGCCCGGGTCACCGGGCGGTTGCGCTGGTGCCCGGCGTTGAGCAGACCGCGCAGGTCCTCGTACTTCTCGGCGGTCCGGGGATTGCCGAAGATGGTGTCGACCTCGTCGACCAGCAGGGTCCTGGGCCGGTCGCTGATCGTGCGGTAGATCGCCGCCGCGCTGGTGTTGACGGTGATCAGCGGGTCGTGGACGGTCTCGACCAGGACATCGAGCAGGCGGGACTTGCCGCACCGGCGGGCCGGAGCCACGATCGCCAGGCGCGGCGCGTGGTGCCACACCGCCTGCAGGTGCGTCGCGGCCGCCCATAGCGTGACCGCGTCCAGCGCCTCGGCAGAGGGCAGGACCGCGTACCGGCGGATGTGGGCGTGCAACTCCGTCAGCAGATCGGCACCCGGTGACTGCGGCATCGCGTCGAGGTCCGGCGTGCCGTCTGCCGCAAGGTCGTCGTCGTGCGCGCCCGACTCTCCACCGGCTGTGGATTCGGCCAGGGGCTGGGCGTGGAGGCTGGCGCCGGGCTGGCCCGGGTTGGCGACCGGCGGCCAGGCGACCTCGGGCAGGTGGGGCGTGCAGGTGATGGCGGGGACTCCAGACTGCGGTGCGGCGGCAAGCTGCCGCACCGCGAAAGGGACAGAGGATCACACGAGATGGGGGTGCCGCAGAGTGGGCCTTCGCCAGGCGTGAGCGGTGCGGCGGCCAGCGCGAACGGTAGGACCGCTCGGGGCCGGGATCCATCGTGGGGCGCAAGATCAGCCGACGGCGGACGAAACGGCTTCCGGGCTTCGGCGCGGTGGTGGGACGAGCGGGATCAGGCGGCGGCGTGGTCGGCGCGCTGGCCGTCCAGCCAGGCCTCCACCTCCGTCCAGCGGTAGCGCAGGTGCCGACCGACCTTGATCGCGGTTGGGCCCTGGCCGCGGTGCCGCCAGGCGTACACGGTGCCCAGCGGGACACCGAGGTACGCGGCAAGCTCCTCCGCGGTGGCCAGTGGCCGGCGATCGGTGGTGGCGGCGCGGAACGTCTTGGGCAAGAGGTCTCCAACGGGTAGGGGATAGGGGGTGTGCGGGCACGCCGAAGAATCCCCAAGAATGGGGCGTCGCGAGGCCGCGAGGAGGGAAGTCTCCATGCAACCCGGCTCGGAACCTAAAATGGGCCCGAGGCTGGCTTGCTGGCCGCCCGACGGGAGTGTGGAGGTTCCACTTTCGCGGCGGCCGTTGAAGACGCTATCTGCTGGCATAGCTCCCGAGCCAGGAATTCGGCGGTTTCCCCGAAAAAAATCTTGATCAGCCCCGTCACAGGCGTCCCACCAGGGTGGAAGGGGCGATACCCCGGGCTCCCGACCTTCCCTGACCGGCTCCCAGGCTTCTGTGCGGACCCACCCGAAAAGCACCCTGGAAGCCCGGGACGATTCGGAACGATCGGACACCATCCAGTCTTCCCGGGACGATCCGGCGACTTCTCCTTGACAAAAGGCTGCCGGTCGATAAACATCCAACACCCGCCCCGGGAGAGCGACTTTCGTGCGCCTCCCAGTGCGCCGCCTATCAGGCGTCGCGCCTCACGTCACCACTTCACCCAACCGCCGGCCACAGGCCGCGCCCTCCCATGCCCCCGACCGAAGGAGCCGAATGGCGACCGTCTACGACACCTGGCACAAGACCTACCCCCGCCCGACCGACAAGCCCTGCCGCGAGCACAAGGGCAAGTACCCCACCACCGACCACGGCAAGGGCAAGCGCTGGCAGGTTCGCTACCGCGACCCCGACGACGTCCAGCGCAAGGAGGACTTCGAGCTCAAGACCAAGGCCGATGACCGCGCTGCCGAGCTCAAGGTCATGCTCAAGGACGGCACCTACGTCGACCCGAACGCGGGGAAGACGACCGTGGCCGAGTACGCCGAGACGTGGCTGGAGGCCGTCACTCCCGGCCCGACCACCTTGGAGCGCTACGACGGCGTGGTTCGCAACCACATCGCGGCCCGCCTGGGGACGTTGGAGCTCCGGGCGCTCAAGCCGACCACGATCAAGCGCTGGGTGAGGCGGCTTCAGGACGAAGGCTTCGCGCCGTCCACCATCGGCTGGTACGGCTCGGTCCTGATCATGATGCTGGATTCCGCAGTTGACGACGGAGCGATCGCCACCAACCCCTGCCGGGCCAAGTCGGTGAGCTTCCCGAAGGTGGAGAAGGAGCCGGTCGTCCCGTGGTCCGTAGAGCGCGTCCACGCGGTCATCAACGGCCTACCGGAGCGCTTCCAGGCCGGCGGCTCGGTCGCGTTCGGCTGTGGGTTGCGACAGGGCGAGGTCTTCGCCCTGTCCGTCGACGACATCGACTTCCGCCGCCGCATGGTGACGGTGCGACGGCAGGTCCGCTTCGTGGCGAAGAAGATGGTGTTCGCGCTACCGAAGGGCGGCAAGGTCCGGCAGGTACCACTGCCCGATGGTCTGGCGCGCGCGTTGAAAGCCCACATGAAGAGGTTCCCGCCGAATCGGGTCACGCTCCCCTGGCGCCTCGCCGATGGTGAGGCCCACACGGCGAACCTGCTCTTCACCGATGACAGCGCCAAGCCTTACCACCGCAGCGTCTTCAACGCCGGCGCGTGGAAGCTGGCGCTCGTCGCGGCCGGGGTGATCCCGCCGCGCGAGAAGGGGGCGAAGTATTTCCAGGCGGCCCCGGACGACGGCATGCACGCCCTACGGCACGCCTACGCCTCGGTGCTGCTGGATGCCGGCGAGACGATCAAGGCGCTCGCTGCCTACCTCGGCCACAGCGACCCGGGCTTCACGCTCCGGACCTACACCCACCTGATGCCGACCAGCGAGTCGCGGACCCGTTCCGCGATCGACAGGGTGCTTCCGGGTGCGGGCGCGGGGCACACCGCGCCGAAATCCGAGGGCATGTGCCCCACATGTGCCCTGGCGGCCTGATCCCTGTCTCGCCTGCGCCGCGACCTCGGCCCCAGTAGTGGCCATTTGCGCAGGTCGGAGAGCCGTGAATGTTATGAGGCCCGGCGGAGCAGGGCGTCGTCCTGCCACTTGAG
Source organism: Kitasatospora sp. NPDC057595 (assembly GCF_042800875.1). Taxonomy (NCBI): domain Bacteria; kingdom Bacillati; phylum Actinomycetota; class Actinomycetes; order Kitasatosporales; family Streptomycetaceae; genus Kitasatospora; species Kitasatospora sp. NPDC057595. The sequence goes on from NZ_JBHVGL010000017.1 coordinate 192,207, forward strand.
GATCTTGTCGAAGCTGACGATCGCGCCGCGCAGCGGGTGGTTGCGGAGCTGGACGTGGTCGGTGAGGGCGTGGATGAGGAAGAGGCCGCGGCCGGACTCCGCGGTGAGGTCCGGCAGGCCGTCGAGGTCCAGGGGCCGCAGCAGGGGCAGCGGCGCCGGTTCCGCGGCCGGCGGCAGGACGTGGGTGTCGTACGGGCGGCCGTCGCGGCGCGGGCGGTGGGTGGTGAGCAGCGGACCGGGGACGGTGGCGCGGCCGTGCCGGGAGCGCGGGCGGGGCTGCGGGCGCCCGGCCGGGCGGGCCGTCGGCGGCGCCGGGGCGGGGGCCGGACGGCGCGCCGCCGGGGCCGCCGGGCCGGGCAGGCCGGGGCCCGAGTCGGTCACCTCGATCCGCAGCAGGTCGCCGCTGATCGACGCGGTGACCTGGTAGCCGTCGTCGGGCCGGCCGCCCGCGCCGTGCTCGACGGCGTTGGCGCAGGCCTCGCTGAGGGCGACGCCGAGGTCGTGGGCGATCTGCGGATCGACGCCCGCGGTCGCCATCGCGCCCAGCAGTATGCGGCGGGCCAACGGCACGCTGGCCGGGTCGCGCTTGAGGTGCAGAGTCCACCAGATGTCCACGGGAGGTCCCTCCTGGCTGCGGCTCCACATATAACGAGGTATCTCCGGGCGGTGCGCAGGTGAACCGTGCCCGGGGTCCGCTACCGCCCGTTCGGCGGATGGACGGGGGGACGGGCATGTGCCGGGCGGCGCGTGCCCGAGGGGTGCGCGGGGTGGCGCGCGGGGTGGCGTGCAGGGCCGGTCGGGGCATTCGTAGGGATTTCCCACCCTGCCGGTCCGGCGGGGGTAGGCGATGAGATGATGGCCCGGCCATGACTGCCCCAGCCGCCGCCCCGCACCCGGGCGCCCCCGCACCGGACGCGCCGGTGGGGGCCGCCGCCTGGGACCTGCGGCTTGCCAGGGCGGTCCCGTTCGCCCTGGTGTGCACGCTGATAGCGGCCGCCGGGCACGCGCTGGCGGGCGGCGGCGACGTCGCTTTTCCCGCACTCGCGACCGGTTTCGCCGCCACCCTGGTGCTCGCCACCGCCTTCGGCGGGCGGGAGCGCTCGCTCGGCGCGATCGCCGGGGCGCTGGCGGCGGGCCAGTTCGGGCTGCACTGCCTCTTCCACTCCTTCGCCGGCCACGCGGCCTCCGGCGCGGCCGGTCCGCACCACGGCGGTCCGCCGGGCTCCGGCCCGCTGACCCTGCCGCAGGTGGCCGGCCGGCTGGTCTGCAACGAGGGCCGGCCCGGCACCCTGGCCGGCCTGCCCGGCAGCCCGACCGCCGAGCAGCTGGTCGCCGGGGCGGGCCTGGACCCGCACGCGTACGCGACCGTGCCGTGGTGGCAGGGCGGCGTGCTCGGGATGACACCGACGATGCTGGCGGCCCACCTGGCCGCGGCCCTGGTGGCCGGCTGGTGGCTGCGGCGCGGCGAGGCAGCGCTCTGGCGGCTGGTGCGGATCGCCGCGTCGGCCGCGCACGCCCGCACGGCGGCGCCGCTGCGCACCGCGTGCGCCCTGGCCGCGGTGCTGCTGCGCGGCCTGTTCGGCCTGCCCGCCGGCCCGGTCCGGCGGTCCACCCGCCGGGGCGGGGACGACCCGCTGCCGGCCGGTGCCGTGCTGCGGCACAGCGTGGTGCGGCGCGGCCCGCCGCTCGGGGCCCTCGCGTACTGACCCGCGTCCACGGCGCCCCCGGTCCCCCACCGGCTCGGGCCCGACGGCGGACGGGTGTACGCGCAGCCGAGCCGTACCCGCCCGACTCGCGCGGTCCTGCGGCCCTCCCCCACCTCCTCCCCACGCCGCGCGGCCCCGCCGCGGCACGGATCCTCCCGTGCCCGGAAGCGGGCCTGCCCGCCGAGCCTCCGAACGGAGACCACGAACCCCATGCGTTCCCTTTCCCCCCGCCGTACCGCCGCCGTCGCCCTCGCCGCTGCCGCCGCCGTGGTGGCGCTGGCCGGCCCCGCCTCCGCGCACGTCACCGTGAACCCGGGCAGCGCCGACCAGGGCGGTTACACCGCCGTCGACTTCCGGGTGCCGAACGAGAACGACGCCGCCGGCACCGTGAAGCTGGAGGTCAACCTCCCGCTGGACCACCCGCTGGCCTCGGTCCGCACCCAGCCGCTGCCGGGCTGGACCGCCACCGTCGAGAAGGCCAAGCTGGACAAGCCGCTCAAGGTGCACGGCAACGACGTCAACGAGGCCGTCTCCAAGATCACCTGGACCGCCGACGCCGGGGTGAAGATCGCCCCCGGCCAGTTCCAGGAGTTCCGCGTCTCGCTCGGCCCGCTGCCGACCGACACCGACAGCCTGGTCTTCAAGACACTGCAGAGCTACGAGAACGGCGACGTCGTGCGCTGGATCGACGAGGCCAAGGACGGCCAGCCGGAGCCGGCCAAGCCCGCCCCGGTGCTGAAGCTGACCAAGGCCCCCGCCGGTGACGGCCACGGCGTGACCGCCACCGCCTCCCCGTCGGCCGCCGCCGACACCCACGCCGCCCACGGCGACGCCGCCACCGGCGACAAGGCCGCCTCCGACGACAAGGCGAGCGACTCCACCGCCCGGGTGCTCGGCGTCGTCGGCATCGTGGTCGGTGTGATCGGCACCGCCGTCGGTGTCCTCGGCCTGCGCCGCAAGAACGGCGGCTCGGCCTCCTGACCCCAGCACCGGTGGGGCCGCACCCGGCCCGGGCGCGGCCCCACCGGTGCTCCACCGCACACGATCGGACCTCTCCCATGCCCCGCTCCGCCCGCTCCGCCCGTTCCGCCCGCCTGGCCGGCGCCGCCGCCGTCGCCCTGGCCGCCGCGCTCACCCTGACCGCCTGCGGCTCCGACGCCGGCGGTTCGGCCTCCCCCGCCAAGGTCGTCCAGCAGAAGTCCGACTCGCCCTACGAGGGCACCGTGCTCGGCAAGAACTTCGAGAAGCCGGACCTCCAGCTGACCGACACCTCCGGCCAGCCGTACGACCTGCGCCAGCAGACCAAGGGCCGGACCACCCTGCTCTTCTTCGGCTACACCAGCTGCCCGGACGTCTGCCCGACCACCATGGGCGACATCGGCGTGGCGATGAAGAAGCTCTCCCCGGAGGAGCGGCAGAAGGTCGACGTGGTGTTCGTGTCCACCGACCCGAAGCGCGACACCCCGCAGGTGCTGCGCAGCTGGCTGGACTCGATGGGCAGCGACTTCATAGGCCTCACCGGGGACCTGGAGAAGGTGAAGACCGCCGCCAAGGCGCTCGGCATCCTGATCGAGGACCCGGTGATCAACGCGGACGGCACCGTCACCTCCACCCACGGCGCCCAGGTGCTGGCCTTCCTGCCCTCCGACGACAAGGCCCACCTGCTCTACCTGAGCGGCACCGAGGTGAAGACCTTCGAGCACGACCTGCCGCTGCTCGCCAAGGGGGTCGCCGCGTGAAGGGCCCCCTCGGATTCCGCCGGACGGCACTCGCCGGGGCGGCGCTGGCGACGGCACTGGGCGCCGGCGCGTTCCTGGTGGCCTGCGGGGCGGACGGCGGGAACGGCGCCGCCGGCGGCGGAGCGTCCGCCGGCGCGGCGGCCCGGCTGAGCGTCGCCGACCCCTACATCCCGCTGCCGCCGAGCGGCGGCATGGCGGCCGGATACCTGACGGTGCGCAACGACGGCGGCCAGGGCGACGAGCTGGTCGAGGTCTCCAGCCCCGGCGCCTCCTCGGTCACCATGCACCGCTCCACGGCCACCACCATGGAGCAGGTCGACAAGCTGGACGTCCCCGCGCACGGCGCGCTGCAGCTCGCCCGCGGCGGCACGCACCTGATGATCATGGGGTGGCAGAAGGCCCCCGCCCTCGGCGACGAGCTCGAACTCGACCTGACCTTCGCCCGGACCGGCACCATCTCGGTCAAGGTGCCGGTCAAGGAGCTCACCTACCGCCCCGGCCAGCAGTAAGGGACACCGCACGATGCTCACCGCACCGGGACTGGCGGGACGGCGGATCGCCGGGCTGATCGGCGTGCTCGGCGCCGTCCTCGCGCTGCTGCTCGGCGGCGCCGGACCCGCCTCCGCGCACGCCACCCTGCAGTCCACCGACCCCGCGCAGAACGCCGTCCTGCCCGCCGCCCCGCAGTACGTCACGCTGACCTTCAGCGAGGCCGTCTCGCTCTCCTCGGACTCGGTGCGGGTGCTCGACCCGGCCGGCAAGGCCGTGGACGCGGGCAACCCGGGGCACGCCGACGGCAAGGACAACACCGCCCGGGTCGGACTCGGCAGCGGGCTCGCCAACGGCACCTACACCGTCGCCTGGCGGGCCGTGTCGGACGACTCGCACCCGATCGGCGGGGCGTTCACCTTCTCCGTCGGCGCGCCGTCGGCCACCACCGTCTCCACCGCCGCGCTGCAGGGCGCCGAGGCGGACGGCCTGGTCGCCGCGGTCTACGGCACCGGCCGGGCCGTCGCGTACGGGGCGTTCGCGCTGCTCGTCGGGGCGGCCGGCTTCGTGCTGCTCTGCTGGCCGGCCGGGGTGGCCCGGCGCCCGGTGCAGCGGCTGCTGATGGGCGGCTGGGTCGCGCTGCTGGTGTCCACGGTCACGGTGCTGATGCTGCGCGGCCCGTACGAGCGGGGCTCGGGGATCGGCAAGGCGTTCGACCTGTCGCTGGTCCGCGCCACGCTGGACGAGCGGATCGGCACCGCGCTGGCCGCCCGGCTGCTGCTGCTCGCGGCGAGCGGGGTGTTCCTGTCGCTGCTCGTCGGCCAGCTCGGGCAGCCCACCGGCCGGACCGCCCCGGCCGCCGGCACCGCCGGGACCACCGGGACCACCGGGGCCGGGTCGGCCGCCGGGGACGCCGAGGAGGCCGAACTGCGGGAGCTGGAGCGGCGCGCCGCCGAACGCCCGCAGCGCGAGGCCCGGCTGGGCCTCGGGGTGGCCGGACTGGTGCTGGCCGTCGCGCTCTCGGCGACCTGGGTCGGCGCCGACCACGCCTCGGTGGGCATCCAGGTCTGGCTCGCGCTGCCGCTCGGCATGCTGCACCTGGTCGCGATGGCGCTCTGGCTGGGCGGCCTCGCGGCGATGCTGGTCGGGCTGCGCGAGGGCATCGGCGCGGACGTCGCCGACCGCTTCTCGAAGCTCGCCCTCGGCGCCGTCGTGGTGCTGGCCGGCACCGGCGTCTACCAGTCCTGGCGCGGCCTCGGCAGCTGGAGCGCGCTGACCGGCACCGACTACGGGCGGCTGCTGCTGGTGAAGACCGGCTGCGTGATCGCGATGCTCGGCGCCGCCTGGATGTCCCGGAGCTGGCTGGCCCGGCTGCGGGCCGCCCCGGAGGAGGCGGCGGAGGTCGCCCCGGCGGCGGTCGCCGTCGCGGCCGGCGGCGTCGGCGGCGGTACCGGCGGCAGCGCCCCGGACGCCGGTGACGAGGACTCCGACGACCCGGTCCGGCGGGCCCAGCTGGCCCGGCAGCAGGCCGCCCGGGAGAACGCCGACCGGGACCGCGGGCTCACCCCGACCCGGGCCGGGCTGCGCCGCTCGGTGCTGGTCGAGGCGGCCGTCGCGGTGGCCGTCCTGGTGGCCACCACCCTGCTCACCAACGCCCCGCCCGGACGGGTGGCGGGCGAGGTCGAGGCCGGGGCGGCCAACGGCACCGCCCCGGCGGCCGGCGCCGCGGCCGGGGGCACGACCGGTGGGGCGCCCGCCCCGCAGACCGTGCCGGGCCGGACCGTGGAGCTCGCCCTCCCGTACGACACCAAGGGCCGCACGCCGAACGCCAAGGGCACCGCGACGGTCACCCTCAACCCGGCGGGCAGCGGCTCGAACGAGGTGCACCTCAAGCTGGACGGCACGGACGGACAGCCGGTCGAGGTGCCGGAGGTGCAGCTCGCCTTCACCCTGCCGGACCGCGACCTCGGCCCGCTCACCGTCCCGCTCACCCCCGAGGGCACCGGGCGCTGGACCGGGACCGCGCAGCTGCCGCTCGCCGGGAACTGGGTCGTGTCGGTGGTCATCAGATCCTCCGACATCGACCAGACCACGGAGATCAAGCAGCTGAAGATCGGATAGGGACGGATCATGGCCACGGAGACCGGCACCGACAGCACCACCGGGCAGGACGGCACGTCCGACGGCACCGCCACCGGCTTCACCCGGCGGGCCCTGCTGGGCACCGCCGGGGCGGGCCTGGTGATCGGCGCGGGCGCCGGGGCCGGCACGGCCGTGGCCGTGGACCGGCCCGGCCCGCACCGCCCGGCGGCCGCGTCCGGCGCCGGCCTCGGGCCCGCCCGGGTGGCGTTCCACGGCGAGCACCAGGGCGGCATCCTCGAACCCCAGCAGGCCCGGGTCCAGCTGGCCGCCTTCGACCTGGCCGGCGGGGTCGGCCGGGACGGCCTGCGCACCCTGCTCCGGCGCTGGTCCCGGACGGCCGCCCGGATGGCCGTGGGCGAGCCGGCCGACGAGTTCGAGAACCAGGTCGCCCTGGACGCCGGCCCCTGCTCGCTCACCGTCACCTTCGGCTTCGGCGCGGGCCTGTTCGACAAGGCCGGCCTGGCCGACCACCGCCCGGCCGGGCTGGAGCCGCTGCCGGCCTTCCCGGCCGACGCGCTGGACCCGGCGCGCGGCGACGGCGACCTGTTCGTGCAGATCGGCGCCGACGACGCGCTGGTCGCCGTGCACGCGCTGCGGGTTCTGCAGCGTCAGGCGGCCGGCACGGCAGCACTGCGCTGGCAGGCGTCCGGCTTCGCCCGGACGCCCGGCGCCACCGCCGCGCCGATGACCGGGCGCAACCTGATGGGCCAGATCGACGGCACCAACAACCCGCAGCCCACCGAGGACGGCTTCGCGGCCAAGGTGTTCGTCGCCGCCGGGGGGGAGCAGCCGGCCTGGCTGGCGGGCGGCTCCTTCCTGGTGTTCCGGCGGATCCGGATGCTGCTGGACAACTGGGAGGCGCTCCCGGTGGACCGCCAGGAGCGGGTGATCGGGCGGCGCAAGTCGGACGGCGCCCCGCTCGGCGCGCCCGCCGGGGCGGGCGAGCGGACACCGGTGGACCTCGCCGCCCAGGCCCCGGACGGGTCGCTGGCCGTCCCCTCGGACGCCCACATCCGGGTCGCGGCACCGGCCGCCAACGGCGGGGCCGCCATGCTGCGGCGCGGGTTCTCGTACCACGACGGGCTGCTGACCGACGGCTCGCCGGACGCCGGACTGCTGTTCCTCGCCTTCCAGGCCGACCCGCGCAAGGGGTTCACCCCCGTGCAGCGCAAGCTGGCCCGGGGCGACGGGCTCTCCCGCTTCCTGCGGCACGAGGCGAGCGGCGTGTACGCCGTCCCGCCGGGCGCGCCGCAGGGCGGGTACATCGGGCAGACCCTGCTCGACTGACCCGTCCCGGTGCCCGACCCCGCGCCCGGGCCATCCGCCGTCCACGGATCGTCCGTCCTCCTCCCACGGAGCGGACCGCGGTCACAGGAGGACGGCGGAGTGGCTAAGGTGACTCCTTTCGGCGATCCGCCGTTGTTCCCCACAGGTCCCGTTCCCCTTGGAGGCGTCATGTCGGCAACCCGCTACACGTACCTCGGGCCGGCGGGCACCTTCACCGAGGCGGCCCTGCGCACCCTGCCGGAGGCGGCGACCCGGGAGCTGGTGCCGATGTCCTCGGTGCAGCTGGTGCTGGACGCGGTGCGCGGCGGCGAGGCGTCCGGTGCGTTCGTGCCGATCGAGAACTCGGTCGAGGGCGCCGTCACGGCGACCAACGACGAACTGGCCTCCGGCGCGCCGCTGATGATCTACCGCGAGGTGCTGCTGCCGATCACCTTCGCGCTGCTGGTCCGCCCGGGCACCGCGCTGTCCGACGTGAAGACGGTCACCAGCCACCCGGTGGCCCAGGCGCAGGTCCGCCGCTGGCTGGCCGCCAACCTGCCGGACGCGCACTGGGAGTCCGCCGCCTCCAACGCGGACGGCGCCCGGCTGGTGGCCGAGGGGCGGTACGACGGGGCGTTCGCGGGCGAGTTCGCGGCGCCGATCTACGGTCTCGACCCGCTGGTCAAGGACATCGTGGACGCGCAGAGCGCGACCACCCGGTTCGTGCTGGTGGGGCGACCCGGCCGGGTCTCCTCACCGACCGGGGCGGACAAGACCTCGATGGTGGTCTGGCTGCCGGACGACCACCCGGGCGCGCTGCTGGAGCTGCTGCAGGAGTTCGCCGTGCGCGGGGTCAACCTGATGCGGATCGAGTCCCGGCCGACCGGGGAGGGGCTGGGCAACTACTGCTTCCTCATCGACTGCGAGGGGCACCTCAGCGACCGCCGGGTGGGCGAGGCGATGATGGGCCTCAAGCGGATCTGCCCGCAGGTGCGCTTCCTCGGGTCCTATCCGCGCGCCGGCCGGCAGACGTCGGAGCACCAGCGGCCGGGTACCTCGGACGCGGATTTCAGCGCGGCGTCGGACTGGCTCTCGCGCTGCCTCGACGGCCGCGGGGACATCTGAGTCCGGTCGGGTCGGGCCGAGTGCGGCCGAGTCCGGCCGGCCGAGCCGGTCGGACATCCGGGCGCCATTCGGCGGCCACGTGTCCTTTTCGAACCGTTTTCCACCCCGCCGGGCGGCCGTCCACAGGGCGGTCGCCCCGGTGCGGGGCTTGTCCACAGGGGTGGGCACTGTCCACAGGTCCGAGTTATCCACAGGCCTGGGGATGAATCGACAAACCGGTTTAGCCACTGCACGTTTCGGTCGGATCATCGGTTTGCGTCGCAGAGATGACTAATCGGACCAGAGTCACCCGGGTGCCAGCAAATCACCCGTCCGAGTGCTTCAATTCGCTCACCCGAGAAGGTCAATTCAGGTTTGAAACCCGAATTCCATGGTTCGCCTCCTCGTCCACCGGCGCCGCCCCACGATCCACAGCCTCCGCCCCGAACCTGTGGATAACCAGCCTCCGGGCGGTTTCCCACAGCGGTTATCCACAGGCTGGAGCGAGTTATCCCCAGGGGAAAACCGGTACCGGTGGACAGGCGCCCGCCCGGTAGGCTTGGGCCCGTGATTGACCTTCGCCTGCTCCGTGAGGACCCTGACCGAGTGCGCGCCTCGCAGCGCGTCCGTGGCGAGGACGTCGACCTGGTCGACGCCCTCCTCTCCGCCGACGAGCGTCGCCGGTCCTCGGGCACGCGCTTCGACGAACTGCGCAACGAGCAGAAGGGCCTCGGCAAGCTCGTCGCCAAGGCCCAGGGCGAGGAGAAGGCCGCCCTGCTCCAGCGCACCAAGGAGCTGGCCGCCGAGGTCAAGGCCGCCGACGCCGAGCAGACCGAGGCCAAGGAGGAGGCCGAGCGCCTGCTCCGCTCGCTGGCGAACCTCATCGACCCGGCCGCCCCGGTCGGCGGCGAGGAGGACTTCGTCACCCTGGAGGAGATCGGCACCCCGCGCGACTTCGCCGCCGAGGGCTTCGAGCCCCGCGACCACGTCGAGCTGGGCCAGCTGCTCGGCGCGATCGACACCGAGCGCGGCGCCAAGGTCGCCGGTGCCCGGTCGTACTACCTGACCGGTGTCGGCGCGCTGCTGGAGCTCGCCCTGGTCAACATGGCGATCGCCCAGGCCACCGCCGCCGGCTTCACCCCGATGATCACCCCGGCCCTGGTCCGCCCGGCCGCCATGGACGGCACCGGCTTCCTCGGCCAGGCCGCCGAGAACGTGTACTTCCTGGAGGGCGACGACCGCTACCTGGTCGGCACCAGCGAGGTCCCGCTCGCGGCGTACCACATGGACGAGATCCTCGACGCCGAGAAGCTGCCGCTGCGCTACGCCGGCTACTCGTCCTGCTTCCGCCGCGAGGCCGGCACCTACGGCAAGGACACCCGCGGCATCATCCGCGTCCACCAGTTCGAGAAGGTGGAGATGTTCGTCTTCACCACGCCCGAGGACGCCGAGAACGAGCACCGCCGCCTGCTCCAGTGGGAGAAGGACTTCCTCAACGCCCTCGAACTGCCCTACCGGGTGATCGACGTCGCCTCCGGCGACCTCGGGGCCTCGGCCGCGCGCAAGTTCGACATCGAGGCCTGGATCCCGACCCAGGGCAAGTACCGCGAGGTCACCTCGACCTCCAACACCACCGAGTACCAGTCGCGCCGCCTCGCCATCCGGATGCGCGAGGAGGGCAAGGTGCGCCCGCTGGCCACGCTGAACGGCACCCTGGTCGCCGTCCCGCGCACCATCGTGGCGATCCTGGAGAACCACCAGCAGGCCGACGGCTCGGTCGTCGTGCCCGAGGCGCTCCGCCCGTACCTCGGTGGCCGCGCCGTCCTGGAGCCGGCCAAGTAGGACCGCCGCCGGTGCCGGAACCGGCACCGGCCGCAGCCGCGGCGACGCGGACGCAGCAACGAAGCAACTCCCGGGAGACACGGCCCATGAGCACCACCAGCCCCAGCCCCGTCTCCCCCGTGGACGGTGGCGACCTGCCCTTCAAGCTGGTCGCCACCGACCTCGACGGCACCCTGCTGAACAGCGTGGAGAGCGTCTCGGCGCGCAACCGCGCGGCGCTGGCCGACGCCACCGCGGCCGGGGCGCTGCACATCATCGTCACCGGCCGCTCGGCCACCTGGGCCCGCCCGGTCTTCGACGAGATCGGCTACCGCGGCATAGCCGTCTGCGGCCAGGGCGCCCAGGTCTACGACGCGGGCGAGCACCGGCTGCTCACCTCGCTCACCCTGGACCGCCGGGTGGCCGCCCTCGCGATCCAGCGGATCGAGGAGGAGACCGGCCCGCTGGCGGTCGCCGCCAGCCAGGACGGCCTGGACGGCGACGTGCTGGCCGGCCCCGGCTACGAACTGCAGATCGGCTCCGAGCTGCCGGTGGTCCGGACCGCGAAGGACGAACTGCTCAGCGCCCCGGTCAGCAAGCTGTACATCCAGCACCCCGAGCTGACCGACGACGCCCTGGCCGAGGCCGCCCGCCACGCGGCCGGCGACCTGGTCGGCGTGGTGATGGCCGGCGCCGGCATCGTCGAGCTGCTGCCGCTCGGCCTCTCCAAGGCCACCGGGCTGGCCGTCGCCGCCCACCGGCTCGGGGTGAAGGCCGCCGACACCATCGCCTTCGGCGACATGCCCAACGACGTGCCGATGTTCGGCTGGGCCCGGCACGGCGTCGCGATGGCCAACGCGCACCAGGAGCTGCTCGCGGTGGCCGACGAGGTCACCCTGAGCAATGACGAGGACGGCGTCGCGGCCGTGCTGGAGCGGCTCTACCCGAACGGGTGAACCTCGCCGCGGCCCCCGCCGGTTCAGCCGTTGGGGTGATGCTGCGGTGAGCCGCCACGGCGAAGCCGCGGGTCGGCGGGGGTGCGGCCGTCCCGGGCCGCCGGGCGGGCACCGGAGGGGTTTGTATGCTCCCAGGGTTGCCCGCTTCCGCCGCTGAGAGGTGCGCGCCATGTCAGTCCAGTGGGACCAGGGCCCGCCGGATCCGGCTGGGCGGCGGCGCGCCGACGGCGGCGTCCGGACCGAACCCCCCGAAGAGGCCCCCGGCCGGTTCCCGCTGCCGCGTTCCGGCGGCCGGGCCGAGGCCCGCCGGGCCGCGCAGGGCCGTACCGGGCAGACCCTCGCCGCGCAGACCCGCGTCGCGCAGGGCCGGATGGCACCGACCCGCGCCGCCCAGACTCACACCGCACAGACCCGGGCCGCCCAGACTCACACCGCGCAGGCCCGGGCCGCCCAGGGCCGGACGACGCCGGCCCGCACCGCCCGGACCCGCACCGGTCGGCGGGCGGCGGCCCGGTGCGGCCGGCGCGGCGCCCGGCGGCTGATCGCCTGGTCACTGGCCGGGATGCTGGTGGCCCTGGCCGGCGCCGGCGCCGCGGTGTACTACCGGCTGAACGGCAACCTCCGGTCCTTCGACCCCGACGCCATCGCCCCCGACCGCCCGCCCGAACCCAGCGCCGACGCGCACGGCCACCGGCCCGTCAACGTGCTGCTGATCGGCTCCGACTCGCGCGCCGGAGGCAACGGCGACCTCGGCGGCGGCAACGAGGGCGGCGCCCGCTCCGACACCACGATCCTGCTGCACGTCCACGCCGACCACCGGCACGCGGTCGGCGTCTCGATCCCGCGCGACGCCCTGGTGACCGTCCCCCGGTGCAAGCTCCCGAACGGCGGCTGGACCCGGGAGCAGCCCGGGCAGATGTTCAACTCCGCCTTCTCGGTGGGCAATTCCGAGTCGGGCAACCCGGCCTGTACGCAGAACACGGTGGAGAAGCTCACCGGCATCCGGATCGACCACACCATCGAGGTCAACTTCGCCGGCTTCGCCGCGATGACCGGCGCCGTCGGCGGCGTGGACGTCTGCCTGCCGAACGCCGTGCACGAGGGGAACATCAACCCCAATCTGGGCCGGAAGGGCAAGGTGGTGCTCACCAAGGGCCGCCAGCGGGTCTCCGGGCAGCGGGCACTGGACTACGTCCGGCTCCGGCACGGCATCGGCGACGACTCCGACGTCGGGCGGATGAAGCGTCAGCAGGCCTTTCTCGCCTCGCTGCTGGCCCGGATCAAGACCAGGGGCCTGAACCCCGGCACGCTGCTGCCGCTGGCCGACGCCGCGACCCGCTCGATGACCGTCGACCCGGGCCTCGACTCGGCCGCCAAGCTGGTGGACTTCGCCCTGACGCTCAAGGACATCGACCTGCACGAGGTCAAGTTCCTGACCACGCCCTGGCGTTACAACGGCGCGCGGATCGACCTGGTGCACCCGGCGGTCGACGCCCTGTGGCGGACCCTGCAGGCCGACCGGACCATCGACGGCCAGGACGCCACCGGCCACCAGCCGGACGCGGTCGCCGCGCCGCCCGCACCGTCACCGGCCGCACCACCGTCCCCACCGTCCACCCCGACGGCACCGACCGCCCCGAGGACCCCACCGCTCCCGCCGCTCGGCGCCGACGGTGCGCCGATCCGGGTCACCGTCCAGAACGGCACCGGCACCCCCGGCCTGGCCGCCCGGGCCGCCGACACGCTCCGGGCGGCCCGGGTCACCGTGGCCGGGACGGCCACCGCGCGCGGCACCGCCCGGGCGGCGACCACCACCGTCGAGTACGGGGTCGGGCAGCGGAGCAACGCGCAGAAGGTCGCCGCCCTCTTCCCGGGCGCCGCGGTGGCCCCCGGGCCGGGCGCCGGGATCAGCCTGCGGCTCGGTCTGGACTACGCCACCGGCGCGGCGTCCGGCGGGCCCGCTCCGGCTGCCGCCGGGCCGTCCGGCGGCCCGGCCCCGCTGCCCGCCGAGGTGGTCGGCCAGGCCCGCTCCGCCGACGACGACATCTGCAGCAACGTCTCCTACGGCTGACGGAGGGAGCGGGGGCGCGCGGGGGCCTCAGAGCGCGGCGCGGATCCAGCCGTCCACCAGCTCCGTGAGGTCCTCGCCGGCCTGGCCGTGGTCGACCACATGGGTGCGGATCACGTCCCCGCCACCGCCGAACAGACCGCCGCGCCGGTCCGCCTCCAGCACCACCTCCACCTTGCCCGGGGTGGTCACGAAGCTGACCTCCAGCGAGTTGCAGGCGTGCGCGTACCGCGGCGCCGAGGAGAACTCGATCTCCTGGTAGAACGGCAGCGTCTGCCCGGTGCCGCGGATGTGCCCGGCCTCCAGGTCCGCCGAGCGGAACCGGAAGCCCAGCTGGAGCAGGGTGTCCAGGATCCGGCGCTGCACCGGCAGCGGCTCGACCTCCAGCGGGTCGGAGTCGCCCTTGTCCAGCGCGCCGGCGATGTCGACCTCGGTGCGCACCCCGAGCCGCATGCCGTGCAGGTGCTGCCCGGCGATGGTGGTGACCGGCGTCTCCCACGGCACCTGGACGGCGAACGGGATCGAGCGGTTCTCGCCCGGCGCCAGCTTCAGCGGCGCGGTCACCGAGAAGCGGGCGAACGGGTACAGGCCGGTGCTCTCGCCGTCCTCGTGCTCGATCTCCACCTGGGCGACCAGGGTCAGCGTGATCCCCCGGATGTCCGCCTCCACCGTCCCCCCGGTCAGCTCGACCGTGCCGGCCATCGTCCCGCCGGGCTGCACGACCGGCGTGCTCAGGACGGTGTCGACGCCGGGACCGCCGACGCCCAGGGCACCGAGCAGCTTCTTGAACACCATGCGGACGCTCTCCTCGTATCAAAGGGGTGTGGACTCACCGGTCGTCGGGAGGAACGCCAGGCCGACGCGAGCGGTTCCCGCGCTGTTCACCGCCGGTTGTAGGATGACCGGACAAGCAGTTGTAGGATGACCGATGACCAGCCCGTAGCCGGCCCACGCCCGGGGAGGAGAGCCCGCCATGAGCAGCGCCCACAGCGCCCAGGACACACTGCAGACCGCCGGGCGGCGCTCCCTCGTCGACACCGCGATCGAGCAGCTGCGGGAGCAGCTGAGCGCCGGCGTCTGGCCGGTCGGCTCGCGGATCCCGACCGAGCACGAGCTCGCCGAGCGCCTCGGCATCGGACGCAACACCGTCCGCGAGGCGATCCGGGTCCTGGTGCACGCGGGCATGCTGGTCTCCCGGCAGGGCGAGGGCACCTTCGTGCGCTCCACCAGCGACCCGGCCGCCGTGCTGCGCGGCGTGCAGCGCTCCGGGGTGCGGGACGTCCTGGAGGTCCGCGCCGCGCTGGAGACCGAGGCCGCCCGGCTGGCGGCGCTGCGGCACACCCCCGAGGACATCCGGCGGATGCGGGCCGCGCTGGCCCGCGAGGCCGAGGTGATCGCGGCGCACCCCGAGCGGGCCGGCCGCGAGGCGACCGTCGAGCACGACCTGGAGTTCCACACCGCCGTCGTCGAGGCCGCGCACAACCCGGCACTGACCGAGGTGTACCGCTACTTCGGCGCCTCGGTGCGCGAGTCGATGCGGACGGCGTTCGGCGACCACGAGATGCCCGAGGTGGTCGTGGCGACCCATCAGGCCCTCGTCGACGCGATCGAGAGCGGCGACCCGGAACTGGCCGAGCGCGCGTGTCGCGCGCTGCTCGCCGAGCCGACCGCGGCCGTCGAGCAGCTCCTCGCCGCCATCGCCGCCCGGAAGTGAACGGGCCGAGGCCCCCGTTCCCCGCTCACCCGGTGTGCCCCCGCACGCCTTGAACTCCACGAAAGCAGCACCACCCATGGCCGTCACCCGTGCCCAGCAGCCGGTTGCCACCACCTCCGCGGGTACCGTCCCGCTCCCCGTCCGCAGCCGGCTGGCGCACCCCGCGCTGCTGCTGACCGGCATCGTGCTGGTCGCCCTGAACATGCGCGCCTGCCTGGCGGCGGTGTCGCCGATGGTGGCCGAGATCCAGCACACCTTCGGGCTCTCCGCCACCGCGAGCGGGCTGATCACCACCGTGCCGGTGCTCTTCCAGGGCGTCGGCGCCCCGCTCACCCCGCGGCTGACCCGGCGGTTCGGCACCGAGCGGGTGGTGCTGGGCGCGGTGCTGGTGCTCGGCGCGGGCGTGCTGCTGCGGGTGCTGCCCTCGGTGGTGGCGCTGTACGCCGGGTGCGTGGTGATCGGCGTCGCGATCGCCGTGCTGAACGTCTCGATGCCGGGCCTGGTCAAGCGTGAGTTCCCGGGCCGGGCCGCGGCGATGACCGGCGTCTACTCGACCACCATGCTGGTCGGCGCGACGATGGCGGCCGGCCTCTCGGTGCCGCTGGAGCACGCGCTGGGCGGCGGCTGGCAGGCCTCGCTCGGTTCCTGGTCGGTGCTGGCGCTGGTCGCCACGGTGGCCTGGCTGCCGCAGGTGCTGCGGGCCCGGGCCGCCGCCGGGACCACCGCCGGAAGCACCGCGGCGCCGGTCGCGCCGGCCGCCGCCTCCCGTCCGATCGAGGGCATCTGGCGCTCGCCGCTGGCCTGGCAGATCAGCCTGTTCATGGGCATCTCGTCGCTGCTGGTCTACACCCTGGTCGCCTGGATGCCGACCATCCTGGCCGACCACGGGATGGACCGCGGCGAGGCCGGTCTGGTCTTCGCCTTCTCCAACCTGGTGCAGGTGGCGGGCGCCTTCCTGGTGCCGCTGTTCGCCGGCCGGATGACCCGCCAGCGGGCGCTGGCCGTCTCGATGGCCGCGCTCAACGGCCTCGGCATCGCCGTCCTGCTGATCGCCCCGGTGCCCGGCGCCTGGGTGTCGGCCACCATCCTCGGTGTCGCCCAGGGCGGTTCGCTCGGCCTCGGACTCGCCTTCATCGTGCTGCGCACCGACAGCGTCGCCGGCGCCGCCCAGCTGGGCGGCATGTCGCAGGCGGTCGGCTATCTGGTCGCGGCGGCCGGCCCGGTCGGTGCCGGCGCCCTGCACCAGCTGACCGGCGGCTGGACCACCCCGCTGGCGCTGATGCTGGTGCTGGCCACCGTGGTCGCCGTCGCCGGCTGGGGCGCCGGACGCGACCGGACGCTCTGACCCCGTCCGCCCCCGCCGGCCCGGGCCGGGCGCGCCCCGCTCCTCACTCCTCCGAGGCGAGGGTGAGCCCGGCCAGCCGCACCGAGGCCAGCGCGGTCGCCGCCACGCCGACCACCAGCAGCAGCGGCACGGCCGCGCCGAGCGAGACCGCCGAGGTGATCGAGCCCTCGGCCGCCACCGACTCGGCCACCGCCAGCCCCCACTGCTGGATGCTGAGCGTGCGGGCGCCCGCGACGAAGTTGCCGACCAGCGACTCCCACACCAGCGCGTACGCCAGCCCGGCCACCACCGCGTGCCGGGTCACCACGCCGAGCAGCAGGAACAGCGCGCTGTACGCGGCCCCGGCGACCAGCGCGGCGACGGTGTAGGCGAGCGCCAGGCCCTCCTTCGTCCCGTACAGCAGCAGGCCCGCGAGCAGCATCGGCAGCGCCGCGAAGGCCCAGGTGGTGCCGATCGCGACGGTCAGCTTGGTGGTGATGATCTTCCACCGCGGCAGCGGCTTGGCCAGCAGGTAGACGATCGAGCCGTCGTCGATCTCGGTGGCGATGGCTCCGGTGCCGACGACCAGGCCGAGGATCGGCAGCAGGGTACCGAGGCCGAGCTTGCCGAGGACGTTCACGACGAGCTCGTGCTTGTCGCCGTTCGACCCGGCGGTGATCGCCGAGACGGCCAGCAGCAGGGCGGGGACCACCAGCAGCAGCAGGCCGCGGCGGCGGCCGAGCAGGCCGCGCAGCGTCAGCCTGGCGACGGTCGGGTTCATGGTGGGTCGGCCTTCCTGAGGTCCTGGAGGTGGGTGCCGGTCGGCGGGACGGCGTCCGGGCCGCTACGCGGAGACGAGGTAGGAGAACACGCTCTCCAGCGACTCGTCCGCCGGTGCCACGGTGTACAGCCGGATGCCGGCCCGCTGGGCGACCTTCGGCAGCAGGGTGGTGAACCCCTGGAAGTTCACCGCCTGGATCCGCAGCGCCCGCTCCTGCAGGTCCAGCTCGATGCCGGCGGTCGACGGGTCGGCGATCAGCGCCGCCGCGAGCCGCCGGTCGTCGCTGGAGCGGACCAGGTAGCGGTGCGGGCGGTCGGTCATCAGCCGGCGGATCTTCCGGAAGTCACCGGAGGCGGCGTGCCGGCCGGCCACCACGACCTCGATGTGCCGGGCCAGCTGCTCGACCTCCTCCAGGATGTGCGAGGAGAACAGCACCGTCCGGCCGTCCGAGCCGAACCGCCGCAGCAGGTCCATCAGCTGGAGCCGCTGGCGGGGGTCCATGCCGTTGAACGGCTCGTCGAGCAGCAGCACGGCCGGGTCGTGGACCAGCGCCGAGGCCATCTTGACCCGCTGCTTCATGCCCTTGGAGTAGGTGCCGGTCCGCCGCTCCTGGGCGTACTCCATCTCGACCAGGGCGAGCGCCTTGCGGGCCGCGGCACCCGGGTGGGGCAGCCCGTGCAGTTCGGCGTTGGCGAGGACGAACTCCCAGCCGGTCAGGTAGTCGTACATCGACTCCCGCTCGGGGACCAGGCCGATCTGCCGGTACACCTCCTGGTTGCGCCAGATCGGCGCGCCGTCCAGGGTCACCGCCCCGGTCGACGGCGCCAGGAAGCCGCTCATCATGTGGATCAGGGTCGATTTGCCGGCCCCGTTCGGCCCCAGCAGGCCGGTGATTCCGGGGCCGATCGCCATGCTGACGTCGTTGACGGCGACCACGTTCCCGAACCAGCGGGAGACCTTGTCGATGGTGATGGTGGCCATGACGCCCTCTCAAACGTTCCGGTAGCGGCGCAGCAGCAGCCGGTACGAGCCGGCCACCATCGCGACGGCGACGGCGGTGAACACCAGCAGGCCGAGCCCGCCCGGCGCGTGCATCCGCTCGGGGCCGGTACCACCGAGGTCGAACAGCTCGTTGACCAGGCTCTCCACCAGCCCGCCCGGCGACAGCAGCACCGCCCACTGGGTGGAGTCCGGGAGGTTCCCGCCGACGGCGACGGTGGACATGCTCATCCCGACCACGACCGCGACCACCGTGGTGCTGACCGCGAGATAGCCCATGATCGCGGCCACCCCGAAGCCGCGCCGCGGCGTGGCGGCGGCGATCACCACCGCGACCGAGGTCGGCACCAGCGCGTACAGCACCGCGGCCACCAGGCCGTAGCAGAAGTGCTCGGTCTGGTCGCCGAAGTCCAGCTTGATCAGCAGCGAACCGACGTACAGCACCACCAGTGGCGCGACCATCAGCAGCAGCTGGGCGCAGGCCATCGCCCCGAACTTGGCCCGAACGTAGTCGGCGCGGGTGATCGGGCGGGAGAAGTACAGCGGCACGGTGTGGTGGCGCAGGTCCCGGGAGAACAGCACCGGTGCCTGCGAGGCGAGGAAGATCGAGGTCACCAGCCCGATCGCGCTCAGGTACTGCGCGTAGTCCACCGGGAGCCGGTCGGACGCGGTCATCAGCGCGACCGCCACGATGATCACGGCCGGCACGGTGGCCGCGCCCAGCACGATCATCGGCAGCACCTTGGACTTGCCGGACCGTCCGAGGCCGTACGCGGCGCGCAGGCTCTGGGTGAACAGCGAGCGCGTGGCGTACGCCCGGCCGAGCCGGGGGCCGGTGTAGCCGCGGTAGCCGATGTCGTGGATGACGCCGGTGTCGACCGGCCTGAACTCAGGAGGCAGTGACATCTGCGGTAACCCCCTCGTTCTCCGTCGTCCCCGCGTCCCGGGTGAACAGTTCGGCGACCCGGTGCCGCCGCTCCTCCAGCCGCACCAGCCCCAGCCCGAGGTCCGCGACCGCGTCCCGGATGGTGTCGTACGTGTCGTCACCCGCCAGCCGGACCAGCAGGATCCGCGTGCCCTCCGGCTCCACCGAGAGCCCCGCCGCCGCCAGCCGCTCGCGCACCGCGGCGCCCGCGTCCAGGGCGTGGTCCTCCGGGTGGTCCGTCACCTCGACGGCCAGGGTGGCCGTCGTACCGGTGAACGAGGCGGTGGACGAGGAGCGCAGCAGCTTGCCGCCGTCGATGACCACCAGGTGGTCGCAGGTGCGCTCCAGCTCGCCCAGCAGGTGGGTGGTGACCAGCACCGAGATGCCGAAGTCCGTGTACACCCGGCGGATCAGCGCCAGCATGTCGTCCCGGCCGACCGGGTCCAGACCGTTGGTCGGCTCGTCCAGCAGCACCAGCTTCGGGTCGTGCACCAGCGCCTGCGCCAGCTTCACCCGTTGCTTCATGCCCGTCGAGTAGCCGCCCATCGGGCGGTAGCGCTCCTCGTACAGCCCGACGTGCCGCAGCGTGTCCGCCGTCCGTTCGCGGGCGGCGGCGGCCGGCAGTCCGGCCATCCGCGCCATGTGCACCACGAACTCGGTGGCCGAGACGTCCGGCGGCAGGCAGTCGTGCTCCGGCATGTAGCCGACCTGCTCGCGGATCTCCGACCCCTGGGTGGCGATGTCCAGCCCGAGCACCCGCCCGGTCCCGGAGGTCGCCGGGGCCAGCCCCAGCAGGATCTTGATGAGTGTGGACTTGCCCGCCCCGTTCGCCCCCACCAGACCGACCACCCCGGGCTCGACCTCAACGGTCAGCTGATCGAGGGCGGTCACCCGGGGGAACCTCTTGGTGAGGCCGTCCGTCTTGATGACAGTGGACACGTTCCTCACCGTAGTGTCCGGCCCCGCGCCCGGTCATGAGCTGCGATGACGAGCCCGCCTGCTGCTCGGGTATGACGCCGCCCCGCCCTTCCCCTAGGGGACACCGCGCCCGCCCCCGGGTACCGGACCCCGGGGGCGTCGACGCGCCCTCAGGCCAGCTGGGCGAGGCCCTCGGTGGCGATCCGCTCGAAGACGGCCAGGTCGTTGGCGAAGATCGAGTCCGGCACCGGCCAGTGGATCACCAGCTCGGTGATGCCGACCTCCCGGTACGTCCCGGCCCAGTCCACGAAGGCGTCCAGCGACTGGAGCGGCTTCTCCGCGGTCGAACCCTGGAGCAGCACCTTCTCCAGTGTCGCGACGTCCCGGCCCCGCTGCTCGCAGGCCGCCGCCAGCTTCGCGATCTGCTGGGCGACCACCGCCGGCGCCTGCTCCACCGGCACGTCCGCCGGGGCCTTCGGGTCCCCGTACGTCACCCAGCCCTGCCCGTACTCCGCGGCCAGCCGCATCCCGCGCGGCCCGGCCGCGGCGACGTAGAAGGGCACCCGCGGGGTCTGCACGCAGCCGGGGATGTTCCGGGCCTCGACCGCCGAGTAGTACGCGCCCTCGCGGGTCGTGGCGTCGCGCAGCAGCAACTCGTCCAGCAGCGGCAGGAACTCCCCGAACCGGTCCGCCCGCTCCCTCGGCGACCACGCCTCCTGGCCCATCGCCGTCGCGTCGAACCCGGTCCCGCCGGCCCCGATGCCCACCGTCAGCCGCCCGCCGGACACGTCGTCGAGCGTGATCAGGTCCTTCGCCAGCGTCACCGGGTGCCGGAAGTTCGGCGAGGTCACCAGCGTCCCGATCCTCAGCCGCTCGGTCGCCGTGGCCGCCGCCGTGAGCGTCGGCACCGCGCCGAACCACGGCTCGTCCCGGAACGACCGCCACGAGAGGTGGTCGTAGGTGTACGCGGCGTGGAACCCGAGGTCCTCGGCCCGCCGCCAGATCTTCTGCCCCTCGCCCCACCGGTGGATGGGGAGGATCACCGTGCTCAGTCGCATGGCCCCGACCCTACGCGGGCCGCCGGGGGCGGTGCGGGAGGCGGGGAGCCGGGTGCGGGGAGGTCAGGGGTGGGGAGGTCAGGGGTGGGGAGGTCAGGGGTGGGGAGGTCAGGGGTGGGGAGGTCAGGGGTGGGGGCGCTGGGCGGGGAGGCGGAGGGGGTGGGCGGGGCTGCCGCGGCGGGCGAGGTCGGCGAGGGTGTCGAAGAGGATGTCGCCGATCAGCACGGGTTCGCGGGAAGGCGGCGGGACCGCCTCCTCGGGGAGGGGCGCGGGCTCGATCTCGATCTCGTCTGGGACCTGGCGAGTTCGCATGGCTCTTCCTGCCGACGGGGTGGCCGAGGAGAGTCCTGCCCGGTCGGAGGCGGTGGGACACCCCGGAAGCGGGCTGATCGGCCGGAACTGGCGCAGCGGGGGCCGAAACGTGCGCCGGACGGGGAGTGGGGGAGAGCGGCGGCGGTGGGCGAAGATGGAGCGGTGACCACACCGCGCACCGCTCCCCCGACCCGGCTGATCGCCACCGATCTGGACGGCACGCTGCTCTGCTCCGGCGGCACCGTCACCGAGCGAACCGCCGCCGCCCTGGCCGCCGCCGAGGCGGCCGGGATCCAGGTGGTGTTCGTGACCGGCCGCCCGCCGCGCTGGATGCAGCAGGTGAGCGCGCACATCGGCGGCCACGGGGTGGCGATCTGCTCCAACGGCGGCGCGGTGGTGGACGTGCGGCGCGGCGAGCTGCTGGAGTCCTTCCCGCTGGCCGGGGAGGACGCGCTCGCGGTGGTGGCCCGGCTGCGGGCGAAGCTGCCGGGCACCGCGTTCGCCTTCGAGTACCCGGCCGGGTTCGCCCGCGAGCCCGGCTACGAGGTGCGGATGTGGGGGCAGGACGAGAACCACCCGGTCGGCCCGGCCGAGGAGCTGCTCGGCCCGGGCGGCCCGGTGCGCGGGCTGTACAAGCTGCTCGCCAAGCACCCGGACCTGGACCCGGACAAGCTGCTGAGCGAGGCCCGGGACGCCGCCGGGGAACTCGCCGAGATCACCCGCTCGGCGCCGATACCGCTGCTGGAGATCAGTGCGCCCGGCGTCACCAAGGCCAGCACGCTGGCCCGTTGGTGCGCCGGGCGGGGGATCGACCGGAGCGAGGTGGTGGCCTTCGGCGACATGCCGAACGACCTGGAGATGCTGGCCTGGGCCGGCACCGCGTACGCCGTCGCGAACGCCCATCCGCAGGTGTTGGCGGCGGTGCCGCTGCACACGATGAGCAATGAGCAGAACGGCGTCGCCGCGGTGCTGGAGGAGATCCTCCGGCACCGCGGCGACTGAGGGCGCGAGCGGGTCGGATCAGCCGAAGCGGCCGTTGACGTAGTCCGAGGTCCGCTGGTCGTGCGGCTGGTGGAACACCTGCTCGGTCGGCCCGGCCTCGACGATCCGGCCGGGGGTGTCGTGGGTGGCCAGGAAGAACGCGCAGCTCTGCGACACGCGCTGGGCCTGCTGCATGTTGTGGGTCACGATCACGATGGTGAGCCGGCCGCGCAGCTCGGCGATGGTCTCCTCGACCCGGCGGGTCGAGGTCGGGTCGAGCGCCGAGCAGGGCTCGTCCATCAGCAGGATGTCCGGCGAGACGGCCAGCGACCGCGCGATGCACAGGCGCTGCTGCTGGCCGCCGGAGAGCGAGCCGCCGGGGGCGTCGAGGCGGCTGGCCACCTCGTCCCAGAGGCCGGCCTGGCGCAGGCTGGTCTCCACCAGGTGGTCGCGCTCGTCCCTGGCGACCTTGATGCCGGCGAGCTTGAGCCCGCTGGAGACGTTGTCCTTGATGGACATCGCCGGGAACGGGTTGGGCCGCTGGAACACCATGCCGATCCGGCGGCGCACGTCGGCGGGGCGCCGGCCGGGCCGGTAGACGTCGTCGCCGTCCAGCAGCACCTCGCCGGAGAGCGCGGCGCCGCGGACCATCTCGTGCATCCGGTTGAGGATCCGCAGGTAAGTGGACTTGCCGCAGCCGGACGGGCCGATCAGCGCGGTCACCTCGCCGGCGGGCATGGCGAGCGAGACCCGCTCCAGCACCTTGCGGGAGCCGAACCAGGCGGAGACGTCCCGGGTCTCCAGTCCGGCGAGGGCGGGCTCCTGGTCGTAGCCCTCGTAGTGCGCGTCCTGCGGGTACAGCAGGTGCTGCCCGTCGTAGCCGTCGTGGTCCGCTTGGTCGGCGTGGCCCGCGTAGTCGGCGGCCGGCAGCGTCATGGTGGTCTCGTCGGGCCCCGGGGCCTGGTCGTGCGGTAGGTCGGTCATCGGTGCATCCGTCATCGGTACGGTCCTCCGGGCGCGCTTCAGTAGAGGTTGGGCAGCAGGGCGGCGGCGTTCTCGTAGACCGCCCAGAGCAGCGCGCCGATCACCGGCGCGAGGCTGAGGTAGGCGGCCGAGCGGTGCCAGTACCGGGCGAGCACGACGGCGGCGACGACCGCGCCGAGCAGGCCCAGCGTCCACAGCTGCAGTGCGGCCAGCGCGCCCTTGTCGGCGGCCAGCGCCTTGTCGAACGGCACGGTGGCGGGGCGCCCGCCGGGGTTGGCCGCCGGGTCGCCGTCGAGCCGGGCGCCGATCAGCACCGTCGAGCTCGCGATCCAGTTGGAGTCGCTGGTCACCAGCACCAGGCGGTTGCGCACCGGGTCCACGATCGGGTGGTCCTCGTCGCCGTACACGTTGACGGTGTAGGTGAAGGTGCCCTGCCCGGTGGTGGCCTGGATCTTGTCGCCCACCCGCAGCTTGGTCAGCTCGCCGAACGGCGCCCCGAAGGTCGCCCCGCGGCCGAACACCACCGACACCCCGGTCTGCCCGGGCAGCGCGGTGTCCCGGCGGTGGCCGGGACCGCGCATGAGGTCCCGGCCGGTGGTGCCCTCCACCACGACCGCCTGGTGCAGCCCGATCGCCGGGATGTCCAGCAGCGCGACGGGGGCGCCGTCCCCGGCCTTGCCGGTCGGGGCGGTCGCCTTGCCGAGCTGGTCCCGGAAGGACTTGTAGGAGGTGGACTGGAAGTGCTTCTCCTGCACGTGCGAGAGCGTGAACAGGTAGCCGACGAAGCCCATGGTGAGCGCCGCCAGCAGGCTCACCGCCCAGGCCGCCTGCAGGAACCGGACCCGCTTCGCCGTCCGGCCGGAGCCGTCCCGGCCCGGCCCGGCCGCGGTGGGCGCGGGCCCGGGGGCCGCCGGGGCCGGCGCGGGCTGCGCCGCGCCGACCGGCTTCTCCAGGGCGGGGGCCGTCATGACCGGCCGCCCGTCTGCGAGCGGCGGCGCAGCAGACGGCGGCCGAGCAGCGGCGGGACGACGACGACGGCGAGCAGTTCGAGCGCGGTCAGGACGCTCAGCGTCCAGTCCTCGGGCCGGCCGCCGACGTTCACCACGTCGGCGGCGACCTCGGTGGTGCCGCCGCCACCGCGCGCGACCACCTGGCCGGTCTGCGGGTCGACGGCCTGCTCGGCGCCCTGGCCCTCGCCGTCGGCCGAGGCCGCGGCGTTCGGGTCGGCGGCGACGGCCCCGGCGTTCGGGTCCGCGGCCGTGCCACCGGTACCGGTGGCACCGCCCGTCCCGCCCGTGCCACCGGTACCGCCGGAGCCACCGGTGGCGGAGCCGCCGGTGCCGGAGCCGGAGCCGCCGGTGCCGGCGGTCCCGGGGGCCTTGGTGCCGGTCTTGTTGCCGGTGGCCTTGTTGCCGCCGGTACCACCGGACGTGGCTGCCGCGCCTCCGGCGGCCGCGGCACCCGCGCCGCCCGCCGCAGCGCCGCCCGCCGCAGCGCCGAGGGCGAGGCGCGGTCTCGTCGACACCTAG